>JAWOEP010000078.1:0-7593 GCA_046482705.1 Desulfotignum sp. | reverse complement strand
AAGTCTTTATAACATTATCAAAAGGATAAATTGTCATCATATCTCCCATTGTTATAGTTCCAGCATCCATGTCAACTCTAAAACCACCAGTATTGGTTGCGCCTATATCAACATTAGCATAATCTCTAATAACTGATGCTCCCCATTCTACTAAATCCTCTGGAGAAAAATATCCATTAACATAGGTTAATGTTGAAACCGCGTCCCCGGATGAGGCTGCCGCACATATCAAAACAGGTGCCTGCGATATTATTTCCATGGTGACCGGAAAAGATATGGATGCAGACCTGATAATCCCCACCACACCCTATACGGCATATCCCCTTGTCATTGCAACAGACAGCAAGGCCCTGTATATAGATGCCATTGAAACCATCGCGGAAAAATCCATCGGCATCAGCAGAACCGCCCCATTTTTGCATGATATGACAACCCGGTACCCGGAAATCAATTTCATCCCTGTTGACACGGTGGAAAAAGGGCTTGCCGCCGTTCAGAACGGCACCCTGTTCGCCCTGGTGGATACGGCCCCGAAAATCGGTTTTCATATCCAGGAAAAAGGAATGGTTGATCTTAAAATATCAGGAGAACTTCCTCACCAGATCAGGTTCCGAACCGGCATTTCCAATAACGATCCCCTGCTGCACGGCATTTTTGAAAAAGCCATCCAATCTTTGACCGATGCAGAAAAAAAACACATTTTTCAAACCTGGATGACCCTGAAATATGAGCAGGGATTCGACTACAGCCTGTTATGGAAAATTCTGCTGATCTTAGGGGTGGTTGGGTTTTTCGCCATGTACCGCCATATATCGGTCTCCCGTTACAATACACGGCTTGCCGCACTGAACAGGGAATTGACAACCGCCAACAAAAAACTGGAAACCATATCCTATCTTGACGGGCTTACCGGCATCCCCAACCGGAGAAAATTCGACACAGTTCTCGAAGATGAATGGAAACGGTGTGAAAGAACCGGACAGGTGCTGACCCTGATGATGCTGGACATCGATTTTTTCAAACCCTTTAATGACCGGTACGGCCACCTCCAGGGAGATGACTGCCTGAAAACCGTGGCAAGAACCATTGAAACCCTGCTGGGCAGGCCCGGTGATTTTGTGGGCCGTTACGGGGGAGAAGAGTTTGCCATTGTGCTTCCGGGTACAGACAGGACCGGTGCAGAACAGCTGGCCCGAATCATGCTGACCCGGATTCAGGAACTGAAAATCCCCAACCAGGATTCCGGGGTTTCCCCGTTTTTGACCGTGAGCATCGGCGGTGTCTCAGCTATGCCGAACCGCTCCATTCCCGCCACCTGGTTTCTGAACAAGGCGGACCAGCTGCTCTACCAGGCAAAGCAGGGGGGAAGAAACCGTTACTGCCTGGAGAAATTGTAAAACATCCCTATGTGCCTGATTGTTTTTGCATACAACATCCATCCTGCATATCCTTTGGTTATCGGTGCCAACCGGGATGAATTCTTTGACCGGCCCACAGCCCCACTGGCATGGTGGGAAGACCACCCCGGGGTTCTTGCCGGACGGGACCTCCAGGCCGGCGGTACATGGATGGGCATCACAGATACCGGGCGATTTGCCGCCATCACCAATTTTCGTGACCCATCCAGGACAAAGCAAAATGCCCCGTCCAGGGGGGCGCTGGTGGGTAATTTTCTGTGTTCAGACACATCTGCACCAACATATCTGGAGCAAATCCGGCAATCTGCTGAAGCATACAATGGTTTCAACCTGATCGTGAAGGACGGCTCCGGGCTCTTTTACTATGCCAATTTTCAGGACCGTATCCAGCACCTTGGCACAGGGGTGTACGGCCTGAGCAACCACCTGCTGGACACTGACTGGCCCAAAGTAAAAAAAGCCAGAACCGGACTCACATCTCTCATGGAACATGACCTGGTAAATGAAGAGGCGATTTTTACCCTCCTGGCGGACCGGCAGCCGGCACCGTATGCAGATCTGCCGGACACCGGCATCAGCCCGGCATGGGAGCGCCTGCTGTCATCTGTTTTTATCCATTCTGAAACCTACGGCACCCGTTCATCTTCGGTGATCCTCATGGATAAAAACGGGCAGGTGCGGTTTTCCGAGCGCACTTTTGATGTATCCGGGTACTGCGGCCGGGTATCTGAAACCGTCATTCCCTGAAATATTTCATGGTAATTCTGTCATGTTGCATTATACTTTTTCCAAAGCAGCAATGCGGCAGCCACCCCGCAGTCCCAAAACCCCGGAGGCAGATGAATGCAAAACAAAACAGAAGATATAGAAATCCGCTGGGCAAAACAACTGCAGAAAGAGCATCGCAGGATCTGTTACCAACAAAGCGTTTCTTTGCCCACGCCGGTAATCAGCATCGTTGCCGGAAAAAACCGAATGGGATATTGGACCCCGGACAATCACACCATCTCCATTTCCAGGCATTTAATCGAAAACACCACCTGGGAGACCGTTCTGGAAATATTGAAACATGAAATGGCCCATCAATATGTGAGTGCATACTTTGATAATGCAGACAGTCATGGAAACGCTTTCAAAGCTGCCTGTGCAATACTGGGGGTGCACCCGTGTTTTGCAGGAAGCGGCAGCCATCAAAAAGAACATTTGGCAGCCTTTATGGGTACCTTGCCGGAAAAGGCGCAAACCATGCTGCGGCGGGTGGAAAAATTGCTGGCATTGGGGCAGTCAAGCAATGAATCAGAGGCCCGGGCCGCATCCAGAAAAGCCAACTATTTGCTGAACAAATACAACCTGGAACGGATTGCCAAGGGTGAAACCGATGCTTCAGATATCAAATATGTGTATCTTCGGACCGGCAAAAAACGTATGGAATCCATTGAAAAGCTGATTCTGGTTTTTTTGGAAAAATTTTATTTTGTCAATTGTGTAGCTGGAACCATCTATGATGCTGAAACCGATGAAGAATATAAGGCCGGGGTCCTGATAGGCAAAAAAGAAGCACTGGTGGTCGCTGAATATGTTTTTTGGTTTCTTTTGAATACATCCAAAGTGTTGTGGAAGGATTTCCGGAAAAAACATGCCGGCCAGCGGACGGGAAAGGTGGCGTTTGATTCAGGATTCATGCAGGGCATCAGATCCAACCATGAGATGATGTTCAAAGAGCATAATGATGCCGACATCACCGCAGACTCATCCCTCCCGGTTGCTGCAGTCAAAGCGCTGCGTGTCAGATGCCGGGCTGAAAACCACTTTGAAAAAACCCGGTTGTTTCCCCGGTTGAAAAAAGACCGGTCATCCTTCCGGATGGATAAAAATGCTTTCAACCAGGGCATGGAACAGGGAAAAAAAACCCATATCCACCGGCCTGTTGAACATAAAAACACAGGAATAACCGCATTGTTGAATTAGTTTTCCAATACCATTGACACCCCTGTGTTTTTGACCTGATCAATAATTTTAAGACAGGTTGCTTTGAATTCAGAGATTGAAATCGTTTGCGTCATGATGTCTTCTCCTGTTTTTATTCAAATTACCATGGTCAATTTTTTTTGGTCAAGTTTCAGTATTTTTTTAAAATTTCGCAACCGATTCCGCAATTACCTTCAGGAACCTTTACATAGGAGACAGTTATGGTTAAAGATGATATGGGATGCTGCCAAGGTCACCGCCCGGTCAGAGGGCGGCCTAACTGATATATCTCCCCGCAGGTAGCAAACTCTCTCACCCGGTCAATGGCGCAGATCTCATCGAAACGGTCCTGGATCTCCTCTGCCGCAATGGATCTTTCAGTATCGCCGATGCACACCCCTTTGCCCGACACCATGGCAGATCGGGCAAACCAGCCCGCACTCATGGCAAACACCATGCCGGATACCGGGTTCTGGTCGGAACACAGGTACACCACCAGGGGAACATTGAACTGCGGCCGGATCCTGCGGGCCACATCATCGGGAAAAACCCCGGCTGTCATGCCGGTATCTGCATTGGGGGCCACCGTGTTCACCAGAATGCCGTAACGGTTGACTTCCAGTTTCAGGGTGTTCATGAGCCCGATGATTCCCATCTTGGCAGCCCCGTAATTGGACTGGCCGAAATTGCCGTACATGCCGGATGTGGAGGCAGTGAACACCACCCGGCCGTACTGCTGCTGCTTCATCTGCCGTACCGCCGGCTGGGTCACACAGAAAGCGCCTTTCAGATGGACATGGATCACCGCATCCCACTCTTGTTCCGTCATTTTCATGAAAGTCCGGTCCCGCAGAACCCCGGCATTGTTAATTAGGATATCCAGCCGGCCGAACCGGTCCACAGCTTTCTGCACAATCTTTTGCCCGCCCGTCATGGTTGCCACGGATGCGTGACTTGCTGCAGCCTGCCCCCCGGCGGCCCGGATCTCATCCACCACCGCATCGGCACAGAACTGCCCGTCTTCTGTCCGGCCGATATCGTTGACCACCACTGCAGCACCCCGACGGGCCAGTTCCAGGGCATAGGCCCGGCCAATGCCGGCCCCGGCCCCGGTCACCACTGCTGCCCGGCCTTGAAAATCGATCATATTTCCTCCACTGCCTGTAAATATTTCATGGCAATTATGGCAGGTTGTATTATATTTTTTTAAAAGAGGCAATGGCGGGAACCATACCGCATAGCCAAAAACCCCAACCCCACAGGAGGCCCCGCATGGCCCAGATCTATATCAACCCGGAAAACCAGGCCCCTGAAACCATCCACCTGACCGTTACTGACGATGGCTTTGATTTTTCCACCGCCAAACAGATGGCCAAAGACATGGCTTTTAAAAAATGCGATGCCCCCATGATCCTGTCATGGAAAAACAACAAAACCGGCGAATCCTACCCCGACTACGAATGCGGCGTATCTGACCGCCCCTTCTGGATCCGGTACGCCGAAGGCAGAGGCGCCAACCTGACCATTGATTTCAATGACGGGGACTATGTGTTCATGATTTTGAAGATGTAACCGTTGATTCAGATAATTGTTCTTAAAAAAAATGGCAGGCGCTGCGGATCATGGATGGGGTATAATCACCGTGCTGAGCAGATAGATGGTGTACCCAAGATACACCGCCAGGAGCACAGCCCCTTCAAACCGGTTTATCCGGCCCTGTCTGCCTCTGAATCCGTACCCGATGGCAAAGAGAGACAGGGTCAGCCCACCCATCACCACCATGTCCCGTGACAGGGTGGCCGGTTCCACCCCAAATGGATGAATGGTACCTGCGATCCCTACCACGGCAAGGGTGTTGAAAAGATTGGACCCCAGCACGTTGCCCAGGGCAATGTCATGTTCTCCCCTGCGTGCTGCAATGACAGAGGAAGCCAGTTCCGGCAGGGATGTTCCGATTGCCACAATGGTCAGGCCGATGACCATGTCGCTCACATGGAAGATGAGTGCTATTTTTACCGCCCCCCACACCAGCATGCGGGAGCTTGCGATCAGCAGGATCAGCCCGGCTGCCAGCCAGAAAACCGACCGCCGCAGGGACATGGCCCGATTTGTTGCCTGTGCTTCCACCTGGGCGGCCAGGGGATCGGCCTTCTGCCGAATCCCCTGCATGATGGTCCAGCCCATCAGACCGGCAAACAACACCAGAAGCATCACTGCATCAGAAAAGGAAAGCACAAGGTCTGCCATCAGAAAAACAGAACCGGCCGTAACCAGTGTCAGGATCGGAAGTTCCTTGCGCAGCACAGCAGAATGCACCATGATGGGGCTTATCAATGCGGTAATCCCCAGAATCAGGGCAATATTGGCTATGTTGGACCCATAGGCGTTTCCCAGGGCGATCCCGGGACTGCCCTGTAATGCCGCCAGAGCTGAGACCACCATCTCCGGGGCTGAGGTGCCGAACCCCACAACCACCATGCCGATCAAAAGCGGGGGCATACCGAAATACCGGGCAGTGGCGGCAGCCCCCTCCACAAACCGGTCCGCGCTCCACACAAGGAGTATCAGCCCTGCAACAAGCGCAGAAACAGCCATTGCCATATGCCTATCCTTTACAGAACAGCGATTGTTTTTATTACATCATTGTCTTTATCTGTCAAAGTTGCACAAATGACTACATTAATCAAGTTTTTCCGCGGTTTGGGCAGACTGTCTTGTACCATTTTCAGCAATTTGTAGATTATGGCTGAGTCAGGGATTGAAAAAACGACATTAAAATATGAATTGTTGCGTATCTTAAACTTCTATAATAGCCGATGGTTGAGTTTGGAAAACTAATAATTGTGTTTTGGCAGACTTCATGATATCGGGATTATGTTGAGGTTTTGGAAAGTCAAGGATAGGGTGCAATAAACTTGATTTTTGAAAAGCCGCATCTTACTGTAAGGTGGGCATAGATGAACTCAAAAGCGCACCCGCCGGGGCATTGCCCGGCACCAAACTTACCAGAAACTCAAATGAGTTATTTAGAAGCCATCTTCTAAGCCAGAGATATCTGGAGCATAAAAAATGCATCTTTCGGACATTTGATAGGGTCTAATATGACAGTGAAACCTTCATATGAAGAATTGGAAAGACGTGTCCAGGGACTGGAAACAACCAATACACTCCTTGAAAAAAAACTGCACGAAGCCAGATTCTTTTCAGAAGAAATAATGACTTACATGACCGAAGGTCTTGTCCTGACAGATACTCGGGGGACTGTCATATTCATCAATCAGCGTTTGTCAGAAATGCTTGGATATCTGTCCGAAGAAATCATCGGAAAATGCTGGTTGGATCTGGTACCGCCTGATCAAGATGCCATTGCAAAGGAGGCAGAAGCCAGACGTGCCCAGGGTCATACTGACCGGTATGAAATTATTCTGCACCGCAAAGACGGTCATAAATTTCTGGTGTTGATCGGCGCCGGACCACGGTTTGATAAACTAAGCGGTGATTTTATCGGTACCATGGGTGTTGTGACTGACATTACCAAGAACAAGCGTTTGGAAGGAGATTGGCGCGAGAGCGAGTTCCAAAAAGAGTTGATCTTAAACGCCACCTCCGAACTTGTAGCTTATTACGATACGGATTTGAGAATTAAGTGGGTGAATACAGCTGCGGCATCATCAGTTGGTAGACGTCCTGAAGAAATGATTGGGTCGCATTGCTATTTTTTTTGGAATCACATTAATGAACCTTGTTCTGATTGTCCTGTTATAAAAGCACGCGATGAAAAAGTTCCCCAAGAGACAGAAAAACGAACCCCTGACGGACGGCATTGGAATATTCGGGGATTTCCCATTCTTGAAGAAGATAAAGTCATTGGACTTGCTGAGTTTAGCCTTGACATCACCGAGCGCAAGCTGGCAGAGGAGGTGCTGCTGGAAAGTGAGGAAAAGTACCGCTACCTTTCCAAGATGCTCCGCCTAATATGTGACAACGTCCCGGATATGATCTGGGCAAAAGATCTGGAGAAAAGGTACACTTTTGTCAATAAGGCCATTTACAGACACCTGCTGAATGCAGACGATACAGATGAACCCATTGGAAAAACCGACCTGTTCTTTGCGGAACGTGAGTGCAACCGCTTCCCAGACGATCCTGACTGGCACACCTTTGTCATCAAGGAGTAATGGCTGGGGATATGCAAGGCGCAAGGAAG
>JAWOEP010000070.1:0-12986 GCA_046482705.1 Desulfotignum sp. | reverse complement strand
ATGTCTGAAGGATACGGATGATTTCAGGGAGGTGGCGGTGTAGGCAACCGTCAGGGTGACACCGGAAAAATCGATACAGGGCCAGAGGGAGGCGGCGAAAAACAGCTGGTCCCCGTTTTTGGCCAGGTGCCAGAGTGCCGGGTCTTTGGCCTGCAGCAGAAACTGGTTACGGGCCGCCAGAACGGCCGGTTTTTCCCCGGTGATGCCCATGGTCCGGATATGCCCGGTGGCGGTGATATCCTGATACGGGGCTTTGACCAGAAGGGCATTGCGGGTAAATGCCCCGGCCCGCTGAAACTGGTGGCGGAAGGCAAAGGAGCAGTAATTGATGGGCAGGGGGATGTTGTTTTCCAGGGCATACCGCATCAGCTCCAGGGCGGTGAGCTCGGTTTCCAGGACCGTGGCCCTGGGACCGTGCACAAAGGTATAGCCCCGTTTGATCAGCCGGGGCAGATTATACGGCGTACACCGCAGCTGGTGGAGATTCAGATAATTGACCCCCTCGTCATACAGCTGTTTGATCACCTGCCGGGTGTTTTCCAGATCTTCCGGGATGGCCGGAATCTCCACAGTGACACAGGGAATGATGCCCACCGCTTTTTTCAGGGCATCCAGGCGGTAATGGTCTGCACTGATGTCAAAACGGATTTCATCCAGGCCGTTATCTGCCAGGATTTTCAGTTTGTCTTCGGTCACCAGAAGACCGTTGGTGTACATCCAGATATACAGATGATCGGTGATTTTCGCCCGCAGGACCTTCAAATACTGCACCACCCGTTCAAAGGTCATGAGGGGCTCCCCGCCGCTGAAGCTCACCGCACGGATACCGAACCTCCGGACATAATCCACGTAATCATTGGGGGTTTTGAACTCCAGAGAATTGGTCATGGGCAACCCCTTCCGGTTCTGTGTGGACGGGCAGTAAAAACAACTAGCATTGCAGATGCCGTTGATGAACAGGCATGACCAGTCTCCGTTGCCGCAAAAATCGCATCCCGGTGATATGCCGTGGGTAAACAGCTTGGTTTGGGCAAACCGCCATTCCGGACCTTTGCCCTGGTGTGCAAAAATTTCTGTTATCAAATTTTCCCGAACCCGTGATGCTGCCTGCGCCGATTCCGGGGTCAGCCAGGTCATGGTGTCATAGGTATCTGTGTACTCTTTTTTGATCCTTTGGATGGTGCGCGCCATATCCATTTTTTCCATGTGTATGTATCATCCTTTATTCAGGGTAAGGATGCCCGTAAAGGCACATTACATGCCAAAAAATCGATCCCGTGGAAAATACTTTTAAAACAATATGTTAAGGAAAATACCCATGTCCCGTCAACAAAACAGAATAAGACATAATGGGACCGATATTGATAATAACGGAACCAATATGTCTGATAGAATTTTTTGTACTTTTATAATGAATCCCCATCTCCTTGGTAAGGCATTATCCCAGCTGCCTGTTTCGCCCTGACCCGGCGGAACAGGCAGCACTCTTCATCAATAATCCCCCCTGTGGATCTTTACAAATACTGAACTCCCTTATATGATGGCTGATATCAATGTAAAATCAAACAAAGGAAACCGGGAATGGGAGAACTCTATACAACCAGGGAAATTGCAAAATTTTTAAATATCAATGAAAAAATGGTATACTCCCTGATCTCAGAAAAAGGCCTGCCCGCAACAAAGATAACCGGAAAATGGCTGTTTCCCATCAACCTTGTGCGCCAGTGGGTAGAAGCAGGCACGGAAAACTATCCCCAGACCGCCCAGCTGCCCCCCTACCACGGGCTTGTCCTCATTGCCGGCAGCAATGACCTGCTGCTGGACAAGCTGATCGCCACCTTCAATGTCAAGCATGAGCACCACATGGCCCTGTTCGGTATGGCCGGCTCCCTGGGGGGATTGAAAGCCCTTAAACAGAACCTGTGCCACATTGCATCAAGCCATCTTGTGGGAGACAATGATGAATATAATTTTCCGTTTTTAAAGGATGAAATGGATCAGATGCCTGCGGTGGTCAATTTCTGCCAGCGGGAACAGGGAATTGTTGTCCAGAAAGGAAACCCGAAAAAAATTGAATCGGTGAAAGACCTTTGCAGCCGTGAGATCACAATCGTCAACCGGCAGATGGGCACCGGCACACGGAAATTGTTTGATAAGCTTCTGGATACTCAAGGCATTGACGGTCAGACCATCAACGGATATGACACCACCCTGTCCCGGCACATGGATGTGGGCCTGGAAATTCTCAATCACCGGGCCGATGCCGGGCCTGCCATCCGGCCGGTGGCCAACATCCTGGGCCTGGATTTCATCCCGGTAAGCTGGGAGCGGTTTGATCTGCTGATCACCAAAGAGCGGTTCTTTGACCAGGGAATCCAGCTGTTTCTGTCCCTGCTGAAAGGAAAGATGATCCAGGAAACCGCGGAAAAATACGGCGGCTATGACCTGTCCATGACCGGGAAAATGGTCTATCCGCCTTCCTGACGCGGCAGGCACAGGGTCAGTGCCAGGCAGACAAGCGAAACAATAAACACAAGAACAAAGGTTGTCCACACCCCCTGGGCCACCGCTGTTTTGAGGGTAGCCCGGGCCGCTTCCGGTATCATGGCCTGAAATTCCGGGCGGAAAAGATTTTCCGTGCTTTCTTTGAGCTGAATCATCAACGCTTCCGGCATGGTCACATCCACGGTTTCCAGCCGGTTCAGCAGCCGGGAGGTGACCAGGCCGCCGCAGACCCCCACTCCCAGGGTCCCGCCAAGGGTCCGGGCAAACTGGTTGGAAGATGTGGCCACCCCCAGGTCCTTTGTCCCCAGGCTGTCCTGGACGATGAGAAGTGTAGACAGGGTGACAAACCCCATGCCGAACCCCACCACCTGAAAGACCAGAAAGCTGTGCACCATGGTGGTGGCGGTGGAAAAGCCCAGGGTTAGACCGGTGCCCGCTGCCAGCAGAATCCCTCCTGCCAGGGCCGCAGTTTTCTGGGTGGTGCGGTGCATCACACGTCCCAGGATCAATGATCCCATGGACCAGCCCAGGCTCAGGGACAGCATGGCCACGCCTACCTGGACCGGGGTCTGGCCCAGGGCTCCCTGGAGAAACAAGGGTGCATATCCGAACAGGGCGAACATGGAAAAGCTGGCGCAGAAACCGGCCAGGTTACCCACGGCAAAACCCCTGTGCCTGAAAAAGCGCAGATCCAGTATGGGATCCCTGGCCCTTAACTCGGATCTGACAAACCAGGCCCCGAACAGCGCAGCGCCCAAAAGCAGCAAAAAAGCGGGACGGCTGATCCAGGCAATGGTTCTGCCGGCGGTCATCACCAGGGTCAGCACTGACAACAAAAATCCGGTAAGGGACACCAGCCCGGGCCAGTCCAGAGAGACATCTGTCTTTTTTTCCCGGAATTCGTGTAAAAAGAAAAATATACCGGCCAGAGACAGCAGCCCCAGGGGCAGGTTGATAAAAAATATCCACCGCCAGGAGAAAAAACTGACAATAAAACCCCCCAGGGTGGGTCCTATGACCGAGGAGATCCCCCAGATGGAAGAGGCCAGGGACAGGGTTTTGGCCCGCTGGTCCCGGGGGGCGGCTTCGGTGAGCACCACATATACCAGGGCGAAAATCCCGCCGGAGCCCATGCCCTGGAACACCCGGGCTGCCACCAGAAATCCCATGGACGGGGCTGCTCCTGCTGCCAGAGATGCCAGAATGAACAGGGTCACACTGATGATGAACAGCTGCTTGACGGCAAACAGGTCGGACAGTTTGCCGAAAATGGGCAGGGCCACGGCCCGGGACAGAAAATAGGCGGAATACACCCAGGCATACAGGTGCAGCCCGGAAAGTTCGGCAATAATGGTGGGCATGGCCGCCGACATGATCAGGGCATCCAGGGCTCCCAGGAACAGGGCCAGCAGCACCGCACTGATCAGCCATGTCTGTTTCTGTTTCACCCTGCCGGTATCAGGTTTCCTGAATTTCCAGCAGTTCCACCTCAAAAATCAGGGTTGACCCGGGTTCAATGACATTTCCGGCACCCTGGTCACCATATGCCAGGTCAGCAGGGACATACAGCATCCATTTGGCACCTTCTTTCATCAGCTGCAACGCCTCTGTCCAGCCTTTGATCACACCGTTGACCGGAAATACTGCCGGTTCATTGCGCTGATAGGAAGAATCAAATTCCGTGCCGTTGAGCAAGGATCCCCGGTAATGGCATTTCACCTTGTCGTTGAGATCCGGAGAATCCCCTGTACCCGGGGTGATAACCTTGTACTGAAGTCCTGAGGCCAGGGTTTTTACCCCTTCTTTGGTTTTGTTTTCCTCCAGAAAGGCTTCACCGGCAGTTTTGTTTTCCGCTGCTTTTTTGCTTTGTGCTTCCATCTGCTTCTGCTGGGCCATGGCCTGAAATTCTGCCAGGGTTTCCTGCATTTTCTCCGGTGTCATGGAAAGCTCCCCTGCCAGATTGTCTTTCATTCCTTTCAGAAACAGGTCCGGATTGATAGTAAAACCACCCTTTAACCGGTCGGTGAGATCATATCCGATAGCATAACTGATTCTGTCATCCACACCGGCTTTATGCAGTTCCGGTTCTGCTTTTTTGTCATCTGCCCATACAGCTGCCGGCAGTGCAGTAATGGCTGCCGCCAGGATCATTGCCAAAAGATTTTTTTTCAGTGTCATTCACATGTTCCTTATTTTTCAGGGTTAAAAGTAAGCCCGATTAATAACAGAAATTGTGACAAATAACAATGCCCCCTAACAGCAGCTTTTCCGGCTGCCAGTCAGAGGGTTCCGCCTTTGTATTGCATTCCTATATAAGAAACGGTATATATAGTGCATGCAAAAAAAACAGGCAGTGTTTGATTATACCAAAACACAGGCACAGATTTTGTTTTTTGTTCTGGCATTGGATGGAAAAATCATTGATGCCAACCGGTTTGCCATATCCCTGACCGGATGCCGGCCCGGCCGCTCACACTTTTCCGACCTGGTGGTCGATTTTGCCGGTGCATTTCGTCAGGAAAACCTGACAGCGGACTGTTCCAAAACCCGGCTGCTGAATATTCAACTGGCTTCCGGCCTGCCCCAGAGTTTTTATTTCAATTTTGCAAAAACAGAAAATGAAATCATGGCATTCGGCCGGCTGGACACCCGGGGAATTGAAGAGATGCAGAAACAGGTGCTGGCACTTAACCGGGAGCTGAACAACCTGACCCGGCAGCTCCATAAAAAAAATGCACAGCTTGTGCAGCTCAATTCGGAAAAGAACCAGTTTCTGGGGATAGCGGCCCATGACCTGCGCAAACCCATCGGCCTGATTCTCACCTATTCGGAATTTTTGATTGATGAAGCCGCTCCGGTACTGACCCGGGAACAGCAGGGGTTTTTGCATACTGTCAACGATGCCTGTGCATATATGAAAAAACTGGTGGATGATTTTCTGGATGTCAGCGCTATTGAAGCCGGCCGGTTTGATCTGGACCTTGCCATGGTGGACATGCATGAGATACTGGACCGAAGCCTGGTGGTAAGCCGGCTGATTGCCGACAAAAAAGGGGTGTTTCTCGATGTCCGTACCAGCGACTTCTGCCGGCCTGTCAGCTTGGATGCCTCCAAAATAGAGCAGGCTGTCACAAACCTGGTATCAAACGCCATCGAACACAGCCGGCCTGGTGATACCGTAATCATCCGTCTGCGCATGCATCAGGACAGCATTGCTTTTTCCGTGACAGACACCGGTCCGGGAATTGCCCGTGAAGAGCTGGAAAAAGTGTTCAAGCCTTTCGGGAAAACCAGTGCAAAGAAAACCGGCCGGGAAAAAAGTACCGGTCTGGGCATGGCAATCACCCATAAAATCATCACCTCCCACCAGGGAGAGCTGCAGGTGAACAGCACCCCGGGAAAAGGGACCACCATCACCTTTACTTTGCCCCTTAAGAAAGAAAAAATCAATGGAACAGAACATAAATATATTGGTAGTGGATGATGATCCGGATGTCCGGTCTGCCACATCCCGTGTGGCAAAAAACGCCGGCTATACAGTGCTGGAAGCAGCCACGGGAGAGGATGCTCTCAAGACAGCCAGAAAAGAAAAACCGGATATCATTCTTCTGGATGTGGTGCTGCCGGATGTGTCCGGCTCGGACATCTGCAGACAGATCAAGGCGGATGAAAATTTCAAAGGCACCTTTGTTATCCTGACTTCAGGCCTAAAAAAATCCTCGGATGAGCAGGCACAGGGGCTGGATGACGGTGCGGACGGCTATATTGCCCGGCCCGTTTCCAACCGGGAACTCACGGCCCGGATCAATGCCATGGTCCGCATCATGTTGGCGGAAAGGGAACGGGACCATCTGATAGAGGAACTCAGGCTGGCATTGTCCAAAATAAAGCAGCTGAACGGGCTGCTGCCCATCTGCATGCACTGCAAAAAAATCCGTGACGACAAAGGATACTGGAACCAGCTGGAGGCCTATATCCAGGAAAATACCGACGCTGAGTTCAGTCACAGTATCTGCCGGGAATGTGCACAAAAACATTATCCGGACCTGCATTTGTATGATTTGTAGCCAGATCCGGGCCGGGCTGTATCCTATGGGGGACCCAATGACCCAGAACAAAGACGTTTCTTTGGAGAACCGGGATATCACCATACTGGTGGTGGATGATGATGCAGATATCCGGTTTGCCACATCCCGGATCATCCAGTCAGCCGGTTATGCTGTGGTTGCGGCATCCACAGGCCTGGAGGCCCTTGAAACAGCCAGGCGGGTGCGGCCTGATATGGTCCTTCTGGATGTGGTGCTGCCGGATATCACGGGTACCGAGGTCTGCCGTCGGATAAAAACGGATCCGTTTTTCGACGGTACCTTTATTTTGCTGACATCGGGCATGAAAACCGGCTCATCCCACCAGACAGATGGCCTTGATACAGGGGCTGACGGTTATATTGCCCGGCCGGTATCCAACCGGGAACTCACTGCCCGGATCAATGCCATGGTCCGCATTATGACCGCAGAACGAAAAAGGGCTTATGAGGCCCTGAAAGAAAAAAATATTGCCCTGCACGTGCTCCTGGAGAAACGGGAACAGGATAAACGCCACATCTACCATACCGTTATGGACAGCCTTGACAAACTGGTATTTCCATATATTGAAAAACTCAAAACCGGCGTTTCCCGGCAGGATGCTGCAACCATTGCCGGCATCCTTGAAACCAATCTGAAACAGGGCCTGTTCCCTTTTGAAGCATCGGTTTCCACTGTCTACCGAAATTTCACCCCCACAGAAATTCAGGTGGCGGATTTCATAAAATCAGGAAAAACCAGCAAAGAGATCGCCGCTATCCTGAACATCAGTCCCAGGTCCATCAATTTCCACAGAAACAATATCCGCAAAAAACTCCGCATCACACACGCCAAAACCAACCTGCGCACCCTGCTGCTTTCCCTGTCCTGAAATTTTAAAATGACAGGATTTTACCTGACATTTACCTGGTATTTTTTTGGTATCATTGCCTTGGCCCATCCTGTGGTATGGTTGCTTACGGGTATAAGGAATTGTCCTGCCTGATGCACCCTGATTTTACAGACAAATGATCGGATTTTTTTATGAGTGACTGTGCTGAATTCCATGATATGACACAGCTGAAAGCCTTTTTTGACGGCATGCCCCATATCGTGGCCCTGGTCAATGATCAGGTTGGTATTGACATGATTAACAAAAAAGGAGCGGCCCTTACCGGGAGAGAAAATGACACAATTTCAGGGCAGCTGTGCGGGGATGTGTTCCTGTGCCTGAATGCCCTGGATGATCAGGTGTGCGGTCTGCAGCCGGAATGCCGGTTATGCCCTTTGCGCACAAAGATCACGGCAACTTTTCAGACAGGGATCCCCCGGAAGGAAGAAGAGGGGCAAATAACCCTTTTGCGCAGCGGCAGCCAGTCGACATTGGATTTTCTCCTTTCCACCACCCTTGTGAATGTGAACAAGGCCCCCAAGGTAATCCTCCATATGGTGGATATAACAGAAAAAAAACTGTTGAAAACCCGGCTTCGCCACGCCCAGAAAATGGAAGCCATCGGCAGTCTGACCGGCGGCATTGCCCATGATTTCAACAACATCCTTTTTCCGGTCATGGGCATAGCGGAAATGCTTCTGGATGATCTGCCAAAAGACAGCCCGGAATATGAAAGCGTTCAGCAGATATTCCATGCAGGGAAAAAAGGCACGGAACTTGTCAAACAGATCCTGTCCTTCAGCCGCCGGCATGAAGCAAAAACCGTCCCTGTCTTTTTGCCGAAAGTGGTAAAGGAAATCATTCACATGTGCCGCTCCACCATCCCCTCCCGTATCGCCGTCAACCTGGATATGGCGCCGGATTGCAGCCCGGTCATGGCTGATCCGGTGCAGCTGCACCAGGTTGCCATGAACCTGATCACCAATGCCTGGCAATCCCTTTACAGCACCGGCGGAACAATTGATATAACAATTACGGAAATATCGGTCCCGGACAATGCATTGCCGGACAACGGCCTGCCATCCGGGACCTATACCATGCTCTCTGTTACAGACGATGGCCCGGGTATTCCCGAAGAGATCATGCCCAGAATATTTGACATGTTTTTCTCCACAAAAAACTCTGATCAGGGAACAGGGCTTGGCCTTGCCGTGGTTGCAGATATCGTACACGGGTATGACGGTGATATCACCGTCACCAGTATCCCCGGAGAAAAAACCACCTTCACGGTCTACCTGCCTGTAAAGAATTAGGATTGCTCCTGAAACCGGTGGTGCTTATGAAAGGCCCAGATGGTGCGCAAGGTTATCAATGATGCAGAAAATGCCTGAGACACCCCATAAAACGAACACGCTGAAAAGCCCCTCCCATATTATCGGGGTGGGGGCATCTGCCGGCGGCCTGATGGCGCTGGAAGCGTTTTTCAAACAGGTACCCTTGAAAACCGGCCTGGCTTTTGTGGTGATCCAGCATCTGCCCCCTGATCATAAAAGCATGATGGCGGAACTGCTTGCCAGGCATACCCAACTGTCCATTCTATACATCCAGGACGATATGCCGGTTGCACCAGACAGTATTTATCTGATTCCTCCCGGATATAATATCACCCTGTTTCACAACCGGTTTCTGCTGTCCAGGCACAAAAACCACCCACGGCAGCTCAACCTTCCCATTGACACCTTTCTGGCATCCCTGGCAGAAGACCAGGAGGATAAAGCCATGGCAGTTATTCTTTCCGGAACCGGCAGTGATGGTTCCAGAGGTGTCCGTCACATAAAAGAAAAATTCGGCATTGTCCTTGCCCAGGACCCTGCCAGCGCACAGTTTGACGGCATGCCCGGAAATGCCATAGAAACCGGGACAGTGGATTTCATTCTGCCCCCGGAACAGATGGCCCAGCAGATTCTTACCTGTATCCGGCACCCGTTTGCCCGGCAGGTGACCAGAAAACCCGGGATTATTGTGGATGAAACCGGCCTGACCCGGATTTTTTCCCTGCTGCGGGAAACCCACCGGCTGGATTTTACCTACTACAAACAGGCCACCGTGCTCCGGCGTATTGAGCGGCGTATGACCATCAACCAGATGCATGAACTTGGTGATTATATCACGTTCATTGAAAACCACCCCAAAGAGATCACCACCCTGTACAATGAATTACTGATTGGTGTTACCAGCTTTTTCAGGGACCCGGATGCATATCTTTTTCTTGCAAAACAGGTGCTGCCGAAACTGTTTTCCGAATATGGGAAACATGACATACGCTTCTGGGTGGAAGGCTGTTCTTCCGGGGAGGAAGCATACTCCCTTGCCATATTATGCCATGAATGCATGGAAACCATGAAAAAACAGGTGCCTGTAAAAATATTTGCCACAGATGTTGATAAACGTGCGGTTTCCCGCGCATCAGAAGGGCATTACCCGGAAAGTATCACCGCTGACCTGACCCCCGGACAGCTGGTAAAATATTTTGTTAAAAAAGAGGGCAGTTACCAGATATCCCGCCAGATCAGAGAAATGGTGGTGTTTGCCCGGCATAATATTTTAAAAGATCCCCCTTTTACACGCATCGACCTTGTCAGCTGCCGGAATCTGTTGATATACCTCCAGCCGGTGCTCCAGAAAAGGGCTTTGGAAAAATTCAATTTTTCCCTGCGGCCCGGCGGCATCCTGTTTTTGGGTGCCAGTGAGTCCATCGGAGAGATGCACTATTATTTTGACGCACTGAGCCACAAATGGAAAATCTTTTCCTCCAGGGGAAAACGGTCCCGGATTGACGGCATGAACGATCTGTATGTTCCGGAGCGGTATGAAAGAAAAGCGTTGCACCCCCACCATGGTCCGGCTGTTTCCCTGGTCCATGAGCGAACCCAGGAAAAACTGCTCCAGGCCCTTGCCAGAAGATATGTGGATCTCACCGTACTGGTGAATGCGGACAATGAGATTCTCCATGTGCTTGGTGATACGGAAAAATTTTTAAAATTTCCCTCAGGCAAACCGGTTAACCAGATATCCAAGATCCTTGTCAAGGAGATGGTGGTGCCGGTGACGGCAGGACTGCAGAAGGTGTTTAAAGACAATGTCCCTGTCATGTATTCCCAGATCTATATCCAGCGTGACAGCATAGTGACCACCGCAAAAATGGAAATTCATCCTATTGCTGTAAAAGCAGATGAACAGGCCCTTGCAGCCATTTTCATAGAGGATATAAAAAGCGGACCAGGCACCCAGAACCAGGATGTTCAGGAAATTGACATCCATTTTGAAAAACGGGTGGAATATCTTGAAGATGAACTGCAGTTCACCCGTGAAAGTCTCCAGACCACCATTGAAGAACTGGAAACCTCCAATGAGGAACTGGGTGCTACAAACGAGGAGCTCATGGCAAGTAATGAAGAACTGCAGAGCACCAATGAAGAATTACAATCAGTCAATCAGGAACTGTACACAGTGAATGCGGAATACCAGGGAAAGAACCTGGAGCTTATTGAAATCAAAAATGATCTTGAAAATCTGTTTGCAAACCTGCAGATCCCTGTCATGTTCCTGGATGAAAACCTGGAAATCCGCCAGTTCACCCCCCAGATCAATACCCTTTTCAACATCACCCCGAAGGATGCGGGAAGACCCCTTGACCACCTTGTGCACAATTTCAAAGGATTTGACCTGACAGCCACCTTAAGAACCGCCATGGCAGAAAAAACCATTGTGGACCAGGAAGTGATTACCACAGACAACAGACGGTTTCTTATGAAACTGTATCCCTACAAAGTCTCAAAAAACTATACCTCCGGTGCAGTGGTTATTTTTGTGGATATCAACCATTTACCGAAAACATGTATTTGAAGAAGAGGATAGAAAATGGCAAACGTCAAACCCTCATTTGACCATTTACGGAAAAAAGCGGAATCCCGGATAAAATCTCCGCCGCCGCTTCCTGAAAACATATCCCGGAAGGATATGGCCAAAACCCTGCATGACCTGCAGGTACACCAGGTTGAGCTGGAAATGCAGAATGCTGATCTGAAGCAGGCCCAGGAAGCACTGCAGGCATCCAAAGAAAAATATTATAAATTGTTCAACCAGGCCCCGGTGGGATATCTGGCAGTTGACGGCGCAGGGATTATTCATAAATCAAACCAGACTGCTGCCGACATGATCGGCGCAGACCCGGTCCGGCTGCACCGCAGGCCCCTGGTACAGTTTGTGAGCCAAAACGACCAGAATCTGTTTTTAAGCCGGTTCAGGACAAGCGCAAGGCACGCCAAAAGCGACAGTTTTGATATCTGCCTGAACACCGCCTCACAGGATCTGTTTTTCACCAGGATGATCATTCACCCTGTTGCCTCTTTTTCAAAGGAAACCAACCGGCACGAAGATATCCTTATCATTATCTCGGATATCACGGAACAGGTAAAAATCCAGAAGGAAAAGCTCGAAAAACAAAGGCTTAAGGGCATTGTTGAGGTGGCTGGTGCGGTGTGTCATGAATTGCGCCAGCCCCTGCAGATCCTGCTGGGTATCACAGATCTTATTCGCATACAGGTGTCGGAAAACCAAACCCTGGCTGATGACCTTGTCCGCCTCAAAAAACAGACCCAGCGGATAAATATGTTATTGTATCAGCTGGATAACATCACCCGGTATGAAACAAAACCCTGTTCAGACACCGGGAAAATTTTTGACCTTATCAAGGCTTCTGATGCCACCGATCTTCGTGAACACAGACGGTATATGCCCAAAAAATCCTGTCTGGTGCAGCTCAAACACAAAATATCAACCAAAGCCCGGCTGATGGATATCAGCAAAGGCGGCATCTCATTCTGGACCGATTATTTCAATCCCATGGAGCAAAGCCATTTTTTTTGCAACATATGCACTGACCCTGAAAAGCCATTCATCAAAAATCTGCGGTGTATCCCAGTATATGACGATGCTCTGGAAAACGCCCATGATCCATATCTGCAGAAAATCAGGTCATACAGGGCCAGATTCACAGATCTTACAGATACCCAGAAAACCCTGATCAACCAGTTCATCCTGCAGCACACCAGGCAGTAATTCCGTCCTGCAGATTTCCATTTCCGGCAACCAGCAGGGAATTGATGCCTTGTTTTTCAATTGTGGTACCCAGCCAATCAAGAAACGCTGAAAAATGGGTCTTTCAAATTTTGCAATGCAATGATAAAGATATATCTTTTTGAAATATGAATGCTGTTTTTTGCTGGATTGTGTCCCATGAAATCAGACACCCTGAAATCAGATCTTGTTTTACTGCTGACAGCCTCCATCTGGGGACTGGCTTTTGTGGCCCAGCGGGTGGGAATGGAACATGTGGGGCCCTTTACTTTCAACGGGCTCCGGTTTGTTCTGGGCAGCCTGTCTCTGGTGCCCTTTGTGTGGATATCCAGGAAAAACACCTATACCGGCAGTGACGGGGATCTGATAAAATCCGGCATGGTGTC
>JAWOEP010000062.1:0-8500 GCA_046482705.1 Desulfotignum sp. | reverse complement strand
TCGGTCAAAACACCACTGAATTAGTCATCTGATAAATATGAATGTTATCTGACCACATAAAAATATTTTGAATTTCATGGTTCACAATCTTGGGGGTTCGCAAAATTCAAACTTATTTGCAACCATCATCCCTGAACAAATGGACCATACCAGGTTTTGAATAATATTGGTATCCTTCAGGAAATTCAAGCCTGAATCCTTTTGTTTTGGTCGAGTAGACTGGGGCCTTCCTCGGTGATACCTCGGTTGTTCCCCAGCCCCTCTACAGAACCGGACAAGCGGATTTCCCATACATACGGCTCTTCGACCACTGATTCAGAATGCACCTACTCTCCGTTGCATTTCATTATCCGTGTCAGGTCAGTGCTCATTAATTATCACTCTTTGCATAGTGTTAATGTTTCCCCTTTCACGGGCCATTGGCCGTGGAGACCTTCGCTCAGCAGGGATTAGCTGCTTCATTGCTAAACCATTGCGGTATTACCGGTCTCCATCCCTCGCACCGGAGTCTTTTGGCCGCCTCCTTTTACGTTGGCGGACCATACTCGGTTACTATCCCATCGATCCGGGATGCTTCACCAAGGACTTGGGTGGTCCGGTGCTCGCCTGGTTACTCCATCGTCGTTGTCAAGCTCGATGCTGTCTGCGACCCCGGGGTGTCGGTCGGTACTCGTCTCAAACGCACCTTCCGTTTTGCCTGCGCCTATTATCAAGGGATCGGCACTTTCCCAAAATTCAGATTTCTCGGGGCTATGGGTCAGATTCAGAGCATACACTCTTCACCTCGCCTGACTCGCTTGTTTTCAAAATAATTTGATAAAATTGCTACCGGGCGGCTGACTAGGCCTTACCCGGGAGGGTTTATGTTTTCACACCTCCCTCTCAACGATGAACCAGCGCCAGGTTCAAACGATAATTTATGTTGAGTGTGAGCAACTGGGAATTCTTTCCGTTTTTCCAAAGTTCATATTCACTTATATCAATATTATCATTCCAATAAACAGCGTAACCCCCTTTTTCAATTTTGACATTTTTAAAAAAAGAAGGGTTTTTCAACGGCGCAAACATTTCATTATCCCATAGTCTACTGACATCATATATTTTTTTTTCGCCATTTGTGAAGATGATGGTGAGCAGTTTATGCTCTCACGCGGCAACATTTAATATTTTGGTATCTGCATCTTTTGCGTTACTCCAGAGGGGGCAGTTTTTTAAATTCCTGTGTTTTCCAAATGGTTTGTAATTCAGTCTGATATTTTATTGGTATCATAATTTTATTGGGCCTCAGAAAACCATAGTCCATCATTTTCACTTCCACTGTCCACTGTCAGGTGTCCAGATCGTTCCCTGTTGAGATCTCATGATTTGTAATGGTATTCTAAAATGACCTTGGAAAATTTCCGGTATCGGATAATACTTGAGCCTGTTGGGAAGCAGAAAAAAATTGCGCGGTAGATTTTCACAAAACATGTCATTGGAACAAATCCAGCAACATTTCCCCAAAGATGTTCACACCGCTTTGGGCGGATTGACATTTCCATCCAGATCATCAGGCTTGATATTGGATTGGGGCAAAACACAGGCGATAACACTCGACAGATCAGGATCAGGGGCATGCCGACCTTCCGGTACCGGTACTGCCGGACGGGGAAACCGGGCCTGACCCTCAATTGTATTCAGGTCCAGATGTCCACGGATATATTGCCGACTGGCGTCGGTGAAGGGTTGAAAGTCCCAGGAAACAGGCCTGCCCTTTTTCATGGATGCAGCGATTACCCGTCGTCTCGCCTGGCTTTTCATTATATCTTCATGCAGCAGAGCCAGATGCCATCTGGCTGCCGTCTCATCCCGGAATTCCCTGAGACGGCTTTTATATTCCGGCAGGATAGCACAGTTAATCATTTCATTCGGATCTTTTTCAAGGTCGTACAATTGCTCTGGATCCCGGTCACAATGGATATATTTATACACGCCTTTGCGAATCATCACCACCGGAGCAATGGCACCTTCACAAAGAATCTCACTGTAAACCGTTCCCTGCTCATTTTCTTTTTTTCCTTTGAGCAGCGGCACCAGACTTTTTCCGGCCACCTTCCCGGGGAAGGCCCGGGATGCATCTTTTCCCCCCAGATCTACCAGCGTGGGCATTATATCCACTAAAGATACCGGCTGTTTTACCCTGCGGGGAGAAAACTGTCCAGGGGCATGAATGATCAGCGGTACCCGGGAAGCCCCTTCAAAATGCGACATTTTATACCACAGTCCCCGTTCTCCCAGCATTTCACCGTGATCCGAGGTGATTACAATAATGGTATCCTTTAGAAGACCGGTAACTTCAAGAACCTGGAGCAGCTGCCCCACCTTCTGGTCAACATAAGAGATCTCACCATAATAGGCCCGCCGGGCTCTCCGTACCCGTTCCTGTGTCTGGACATAATCATGCATGGCAGATACATGAAACAACCGCCTGCTGTGTGGATCCAGATCTTCATAGGAAATCGGCGGCACCCGGGGCATATCGATTATATCATCCTCGTAAAGATCCCAGTATTCTTTTGAAATGGTGAACGGGTCATGGGGATGGGTAAAGGAACTCACCAGGAAAAAAGGCTGTCGGTTCGGGTCTTTTGCATAGGAAAGAAGACGGCGGCAGGAGGAAAAGGCGACTGTTTCGTCAAAATCGATCTGGTTGCTGGTGATGCAGGGTCCGGCCAGGACCACGCTTAACATATCATGGTACCAGGAAGGGCGGTGATCAGCATTTTTCCAGTCCGGTACCCAGCCAAAATCCGCAGGATAGATGTCTGTGGTAAGGCGTTCCTCAAATCCGTGGCACTGGTCTGCACCGATAAAGTGCATTTTGCCGGCCAGGCAGGTACTGTATCCCATATCCCGTAAATAATGCGCCATGGTGGGTACATCTTCAGGAAAAAGGGAAGCATTGTCATAGGCCCCGATATCTGACGGCATCATTCCCGACATCATGGAAAACCTTGAAGGTGCGCAGAGCGGGCTGTTGCAGTAGGCATTCTCAAACACCACCCCCTGCCTTGCCAGTCGGGATATATGAGGTGTTTTTACAACGGTGTGGCCATAGCAGGAAAGGGCTTTTGCCGTCATCTGATCGAACATGATAAACAAAATATTGGGAGAAACAGAATCCATTGCACCGCCTTTTTAAATAATGTGGTTTTGGCCCTTGTCTGGTCTGCCTTATTCTCATTAATAGCAAAACGTGTACCACTTGACGTAAATGATGGAATCGCAGGGGTTTCCGGCTTATTTCAGCAGACAGAGTTCAGAAATAATACGACTTTTTTGTCGCATAATTGAAGCTTTGCTCACAAAAGACAATCAAATCAAGGTCTTCCATTCATGCGACAAAAAAGTCATAAATTCAGAATTATCAGTCCGAACTGGTTTACCGATACCGGCTTTCAGATGTTGTGTTTTTTGATTTTCCGCTGGAGGGTCCGTGTGGTGATTTTCATCATTGCTGCGGATTTGCCTTTTTGCCACCGGCATTTTTCCAGAACATGCAGGATAAATTTTTTTTCAAACTGTTCCACTGCCGTTTTAAAATTGGTATGGTCAGTCTCCAGAAGAATATCCTGGACCGGCATCAACTGATCCGGACCGGTTCTGTCCAGCTCTTCCAGAAAGTCTGCCTCGCCCAGAACCATGTACCGCTCAAGCACATTACGCAGTTCCCGCACATTACCAGGCCAGTCATATTTTTCAAACCCCATCCGCAGCCGAGGCGGTATGGATTGGTATCCGGCATCCTGGCTGAATTTTTTAAGAAAATGGTCTGCCAGCAAAGGAATATCTTCCATACGGTCCCTTAAGGGCGGGATATGGATGGGAATGACATGTATCCGGTAAAAAAAGTCCTCGCGTATCTTTTCCCTGGCGATGAGTGTTTTTATATCCCGGTTTGTGGCACTGATGATCCGGATGTCCGGTTTTTTGATACTGTCGCCGCCCAGCGGCATATACCCCATGCCATCCAGTACCCGGAGAAGCTTCACCTGGACATTCAGGCTTATTTCTCCCAGTTCATCCAGAAAAAGCGTGCCTTTGTCCGCTATGTCCAGAACCCCTTTTCTGTCTGCATAGGCCCCGGAAAAACCCCCTTTTTTATAACCAAAAAATTCGCTTTCCATCAGGGTTTCCGGAATCGCACCGCAGTTGACCGGAATAAACGCCTTTCCCCTGCGGTCACCGGTTTCATGAATAGCTCTTGCTACAAGCTCTTTGCCGGTTCCGGATTCACCATAAATAATCACATTGGCACTGCCTGAAGCCGCCCGCATGATCAGGTCATACACCCGCTGCATTCCCGGACTTTTCCCGATGATGTTCCTGATCCTATACCGTTCACTCATGGAGGACCGCAACAGGATATTTTCCCTTTGCAGGGTTATCTCCCTGATTTTCTGGTCACTGATATCCGTGATAAACCCTTCCAGGGAGATGAGTTCACCCCTGTTGGAAAAAATACCTTCTCCCCGGTCCAGCACCCATTTCCACTGATCATTTTTTTCGTGGTGGCGGTCTGCACTGGTTTTGATACGGTACACCAGTTCATATGATTCTTTTTTTTCCAGCGCCTTTTTAATGACGGTCAGGTTTTTTTGTTTGTCCTTGGGATGAATAAGTTCCATAAAGGAGACCAGAGGGTCGCCTTCCAGTTTTTCCGGCCCAAAACCCAGCAGATCATAAGTGCCGTGGCTGACAAATTCCATGGTCCAGTCCTCATCGTTGGCACAGCGGTAAACTATGCCGGGCAGGTTGTTCATGAGGGTTGAGAGCATACGTCTGCTTTCCAGCAGTTCCTGGCTGGCCTGCCGCAGGCGGCGCACCTCTTTTTTGAGTTGCGTCACCTGGTCCTTCAGAGGGATATGGGAAGAAGACTGGGTCATTGCAATTTTTATATTAACATGGTTTTTCTAAATTACCAGTAAAAGGAAGGGTACGTCGCAGATGCAGCCTCCGGCTGGTGATCACCCGGCACAATTGGTCAAAGCCTTCCCTGGTATAGGTCAAAAATGTCTTCAGGCCCGGGCAAAGACAGCTCAATGTCCGAGCGTCATTGTTCTGATACAGCCTGTTCCTCAAACAATCTCCCCAGCAGAGTGGCAGAAATTCACAAGTGCTGCAGGCAGCGTTTATATCTGCCTTGCGGCGTAAAAATGCGGTGTATCTCCCGGATTTTCGAAGGGTTTCCCAGCTGCTTTTCATAATATTTCCCAGACAGTGGACAGGTGTTACAAAAAAATCACACGGGTATACATCACCGTTGTATTCGATGACAACATGCCGGTTGCATGATTTTGCCGCAGAACATACCGGATGCATCCCGTCCATTTTTGCTGCCAGGACCGCATCAAAATTGCCGATGCAAACCGCATCTGTATCTTTTGGATACCAGGCATCAAAGATGCCGGTCAAAAAACGGCCCCACTGCCTGCCGGTGATGGCATATGGCTGCAGTCGGCCCTGACTGTCCCATGCAGTACAGGGGAGATATTGATGATGGTATGCGCCCGCCTGTTTCAAAAATTGGTAAACCGCTCTGGGATGATCCACATTGGCCTGGCTCACAACTGTAAGGGTATTGAACGGCACACGGTGCTGCTGCAGAAGATCAAGGCCCCGGCACACCGCTTTTTGGGTCGGCTTTTCGGTTCTGGTAAGCCGGTATTGGTTGTGCATTTTTTTGGGGCCGTCCAGGCTGCATCCCACCAGGAAACGGTATCGGGCAAAAAAAGCTGCCCACTCATCTGTCAATAGCGTGGCATTGGTCTGGATCGCATTGCTGACAACCGCCCCGGGACGCGCGTATTTTTTTTGAAAATCAACCGCCTTTTGAAAAAAATCAAGACCGGCAAGGCAGGGCTCCCCGCCCTGCCAGTAAAATCCGTATACAGCCTGATCAGTACCCATATAAGATTTTATCACATGTTCCAGCACAGATTCCGGCATCCTGTGATGGACTGTTCCCGGATAAAGGTCTGATACAGGCAGATAATAACAATAGGTGCAGCATAGATTGCAATCTGCTGAAACCGGTTTCACAAGCACAGAAAAAGGTGACATATTCTCCTTAGTCCATTTTTTTCTTTTTGGTTATCGCAAGATAACCTGAAAACAAGACATGTTTGCATAAATTTTCAAAATTATCGGTTATGTAATTTACATAAGTCGGTTGCCACCAGAAAGACACCTGGGTTATTTCATACCTGGGCAGGCCTGTATGCAAGGACCGACGAGGGCAGGGAGGCTCTTGACACCGGATATTACTAACAGGTCCAGAATATCATGCAGGCAGACCCGGGCATGATATTTTGGGAAACGATTAGTCAAGAGATCGAAGAAAGATCCTTTGTTTGTTGCTGGCGTGTTTTCGCTCGTCTGATCTTTCATTCGTTCTCACCATGAACGCAGCTGTCTTTTAACTCACGGACCAGTGCCGGCATTTTCTCCCAGTCTGGCTCTCCCATTTTTTGAAACAGGTGGCGGATGTTCCAGATGGTGTCCCATTTTCCGGATTGGATGGCATTTGTTGTCAGAATTTGGGAAATATTAGGCATTTCAAAGACCTCGCCAGGTTGCATCAACATAATCCTGGAATCCCACTCGCCACATTTTGTTGATATTGACCATTTTCTAAGGATACACGGTCCTTATGAAATTGACAATATTCAGATTTGTTTGGCAGTGCTGACGCATGAAAAAAAATAATAGCTGCTGGATATGATCCTGTTCTCACTTTTTTAACATTCGATTACTTTTTTTGCTTTTTGAATATAGCCTCAAGTGATTGTAATGATCTGAACGAACCTGTTCCTGGCTGTTCGGACATACCTCTCCCTGTCTCAAGGTTGAAAGGCTGTTTTTTTTTGTGTGGCTGCTGTCAGACAAGCCGGAGCTGAAATGGCGCTGCCAATCTTTCTTCTTGCCATGGATAGTCCAGCCAGGGGCTGGCCATGGTTTCTCGAAAGAAACGGATAAGGCCTCGTACGCCGGTATCTTTAACAATTTTGGTCAGCTTTTCCGAATAGCGGGCCAAAACATTGAGCATATGGCCTATGCGCATCAGAAGGTGATACCCCTTCATGGCATTCCAGTCATATGAAAAACAGTGTTCGTACTGATATCCATGATGTTTTTCAACAAGGATGCCGCTTTCGATGCACCAGCGGGAACGGGCTCCCAAATTGCACCGTTCATGAAGGCTACGCCTGTCCAAAGGTTCGCTTGACAACCAAACATGACGGCTGCAATTTTCCTCTTGTTGTCCGGTTTCCGGATTAATTTCATGCCAGCTCTCTTTGCATTCAACGACATGCAGGATTTGGCTTTTTTTTCCATTCTTGTCAAATCGATAGTCGATATCGTTAACCCATCGAAAAAACTGTTTCCTGTTGCCCCATATGCCACGGTAACGGTTTTTTTCATCAAGATTTTTCAGTGCTTCAAATTCTCTCATTACGCTGGGCAAGGCATCATTCTGTAATACGATCATAAACTGCCAGTTGTTTTTGCGACAGATCTCTACCACGGGACCGTTGGCGTAGAGCCCGTCCAAAAGCACCATGATTTTCAGGGCGGGGAACGCCGATTTCAGTCGAGAGGCCAATCGGTAAAACGCTTTCTGCTCACAGTCTTGTTTATCATTACCGGTATCGCCTTTGGTGTAGCTTAAAACTTCACTCATCAGCGGAATAGTCATGCCATCCCGAAAGGCCAGGTTGGCTTCCAAAACATACACATGATACTGCTTTTTGGTTTCATTATCTTTCTTGATATTCCGCTCCAGACATTCTTCGTCCCAGAGCCAGTCGCGTTTGAATTTGCCGGTGCCGTCAATGGCAATGGGATACCATTTATCGATCAGGTATCGATAAAATTTCTTTTTTCGGATCATTTTTCGGATCAAATCAAGATGGATGTCCTCGATTTGGCTGACATCGATCTTCGACAACAGTCGCTTCAGCGTGTCATGATGGGGCAGACTTTCAAGTTCCGGAAAAAAATATTGTAAATTCTGCCAAAACATGGGCCGGGTCATTTCCCTGTTGGCCTCACGACATGAAGCCATCTGAAATACAAACGTCAGTATTCCGTAAATCATCAAAGTTGTGATTTTGTGTTTTATCTTTTTGGGATTCCTCGGATCTTCTATCTTGGACAGGCGGTTGAGCAGCACGGGCAGTTTGGATCGAAACATCTTTATTTTTTCTGCCACCACCTGGTTGCGGACAAGCTTTTCTTCCTCTACGTTCTCAATTTTGCATTTGCAGTTTGAAATCGTGCCATGAGAACCTTTCTGCAAGCCTTTGGCATTTTCATCTTCACGCAGCACTTTTTGTGCTTTTTTGTACTGCTTTTTTTCGGCCTTTATTCTTTCACGGTTGGGTCTGCGGCTAATCTTACTCATTCGATATCATCTCCATTTGTCTGGGGTGAACATAAAACTTGTCGAAAATTATCC
>JAWOEP010000033.1:0-3201 GCA_046482705.1 Desulfotignum sp. | reverse complement strand
TGGCCATGACCCTGGACGGCAAAATCGCCAGAAGCCACACAGAGTTGATAAACTGGACCGGGAAGCAGGACAAGCAGTATTTTGTAAAGGTTACACGCAAAGCCGGGGTGGTGGTGATGGGGTCAAAGACATTCGATACCATAGGACATCCGCTGCCGGGGCGCAAAAACATTGTCATGACCCGGAACAAGACCCGGAAAAGTGACCACAAAGACCTGGTGTTCACAGATCAGACACCGCAGCAGATTCTCGGGGATCTGAAGCGTCAGGGATTTGATCAGGTGGTCCTTATCGGGGGATCTGTTGTGAATGCTTTGTTTGCAAAGGAAAATCTCATCACCCGGATCCATGTGACCCTGGTGCCGGTGGTGTTCGGGCAGGGCCTGTCCCTGTTCAATACCGATCTGGACCTGCCTTTGGAATACGTGGAATCCCGGGACATTGGAAAAGGCCATCTGCTGCTCATTTACAAGGTGAAAAATCATGTCTGAGAAAAAAAAGAAGAAAAAATCAATGTTCAGGCGGTTACTGGAGTGGTTTATAAAGGGCAATGAAAAAGCAGCCCGGGACGGCAGTTTCTGTCCGTCCTGAACCCGTAAAAAATGACCGGCCGGGGGCCGGGTTGAAAAATTTTTTAAAGGAATGACATGCACCCACAGGTTGACACTGTTTTAAAGAAAATATCATACATTGAAATGGATATGGAGCTGCATAAACAGATCCTTTTTTCCATTCCATCGGACCGGAAAGATGAAATGGAAAAGGTGATGCACACCATAGCTGAACAGAAACAGCAGGTTCAGGACCTGCGCCGGGAGATTAAACGCCTGGATCCATCCGCCTATGACCAGATCCTTGCCATAGAAAAAGGCACCAGGGATTTCAAGGCCATGGCCCGGGACAAACAGTTTTCCCGGGTGGATACGCCCGATGACACCGGGACCTGCAGCATCACCCTCAATGACGGCACCTGTGTGGACTGCCTGGTGGCGGCAAAAGAGGAAAACGGCAACTGGATGATTCTGACCCGGGAAGGCAAAGTCAGACAATTTCCCGGGGGACTTGTGAAACAAGGAGATCTATAATGAAAGAAGATGCACAGAACCGCCGGCATATTTTTAAAATCATGGTCCTGGCTGTGGCCGTGGCTTTACTGGGATGGGGATCTGCAGCCATGTCCGAGGCCCCGCAACAATTTGAACTGGACCGGTTCATCGATCCTGATACCTGTGCCGGCTGTCATTCGGATATTTTTGAGCAATGGAACAATTCCCTGCACAACCTGTCCCATAAAGATCCGGTGTATACCAGGGTGGCACTGTTTCTGCGCCAGGGCCTCACCGACCAGGGAGAGATCGACGAGGCAGAATCCTGTGTGAAATGCCACACCCCGGTGGGCAATATCACCGGATTTCCCTTAAAGCTTTCCGATGACCTGTCAAAAACCCCTGACATTGCCACCCGGGGCATCCAGTGCGACTACTGCCATTCTGCTGTAAAGGTCAAACAGATGTACAACAACGGGCTTGTCCTGGAACCGGGCTATGGAGAAGATGATCCCGGTATCAAATACGGGCCGTTTGACGATGCAGAACCCGACTTTCATGAGGCAGCCTATTCCGCTCTGCATCAAAGCCCTGAAATCTGCGGCACCTGTCATGATGTCAAGCATGTCAGCTTTGGTACGGATCTGGAAACCACCTATACGGAATGGAAAAACAGCCCCTATAATTCAGATGATCCGGATGAACGCATCACCTGCCAGGGGTGCCACATGTTTCAGCGGCCCGGCATTCCGGCCACCGGTATTACAGAGCGCCCGGAAAATCCAGGGGCTGCCGCTGATTACAGCAGGGAGCGGCCCCATATCTTTACCCACTATTTTGTGGGGGGAAATTCAGGGGTGCCGGCCCGGTTCGGAGATGCGGAAAAAGCAGACATGGCAGTTGCCCGCCTGCAGCATGCAGCACATCTGGAACTGGATCTTTCTTTTCTGGACAAAAAGCAGCTGAAAATTGTGGTTTCCAATACCGGGGCCGGGCATTCTCTGCCTACAGGGGTAGGGGATCTGCGCCAGGTATGGCTGGAGGTCACCATACAGGATAAAAGCGGTGACCGTGTTTTCGCAACCGGGTTTATGGATGAAAAAAAGGAACTGCCGGATGATACCCTCATGTTCAGAACCGTTTTCGGGGACGGCAAAGGAAATCCTGTGATAAATCTGGCCAAGGCCAGAGAAATTATCACAGACAACCGGATTCCTGCCAAAGGAAAGGCGACGGAAACTATCACCCTGGACCGGCTCCTGGAAAAGGGATCACAGATTCAGGTGCGGCTGCTGTACCGGGGCATGCCCCAGAAGATTCTCAACCTCCTGCCCGGCGAGCCTATGGATCCTTTGCCGGTGGTGGAAATGGCAAAGGTTTCCCATACCCTTTAACCTTTCGGATCCCATACAATTCTGCCTTTTGGGTATGGGATCCAACCCCGGCGGGCAGGCAGGTCTGCAACCAGGAAGCAGGTGTTTAAAACGGCCAGAAGCTGTTGTCATCCCAGATCTGCTGCTGCAGGTCTTCCTGCAGGGTAAGCAGTTTTTTCAGATGGGTCTGCTCCCAGGATGACAGCCACTGGTAGAGCTTTTTTTCCTCAGGATCAGTGGCGGTTTCGGCCCGTTTTCCGTAGAGATCGACCGCTTTTTGTTCAAACCCCACAGCAGCGGTGATGGCAGTGGCTTCAAATCCGGCTGCATTGATTTTGTCTTTCAGATTTTCATCCAGGATATCGGGCGGGGTCTGGGCCGACCCGTCGGTTTCATAGCCGCCGGCGGCAAATTTGCCGGATTTCATGATGGATTTGAACTGGGTTTCAAGAATGGCCATATGTTCCTGCTCATCCTTGGCAAGGCTGTCAAAAAAGTCTTTGACTGCATCATCTTCTGCCTTGTCCCGGGCGGTTTCATACAGGTTTTTGCCCTGACGTTCCATTAAGAAAGCATTTTTGAGAATATTGAGTGCATTTGATTTTTCCATGGGATCTCCTTTATCTTGTCAATATGACAGTATGGTACACCACGAAGGGCACGAAGCACACGAAGTAACAAAAGCACAAAGAACGAATTTCTATAACCCATACTTCGTGGTCTTCGTGCCCTTCGTGGTATCATTCGAGCGATCTTAATTACATTGCCAATCTCCCCATATT
>JAWOEP010000133.1:0-2880 GCA_046482705.1 Desulfotignum sp. | reverse complement strand
CTGCAATGCCATGGGGTCATCGTTGCACCTGATCGAGCCCTTAGGATTCTCCATTGAGGATAAGTATTTAAAACGTGCCGGCCTTGATTATTGGAAAGACCTCAACGTCAAGTCATACAAAGATTATGGACAGTTCCTTGCCCAGAATCCCCAAGGCCAGAAAGTGTTTCTTTCAAAAAAAGCCAGGGTGCGGTGCGACCGCTTATTTTATTCAAATACGGTCTATCTGATCTTTGGAAAAGAATCCGTGGGCCTTCCTGAACACTTACTCCTGGAAAACAAAGACACCTGCGTAAGGGTGCCCATATCCGCTTGTTCAAGATCCTTGAACCTGGCCAATGCCGTTGCCATTTTAAGTTATGAGGTCATGCGGCAGCATAGGTTCACAGGTCTCAACAGGGAAAGACCTGGACAGTGGAAGTGAGAATGATGGACTATGGTTTTATGAGCCGACAGCAAAATTTTGCGATGCAGTCTTATTGGCAGATGGATCAGGTGCAGATTTGTGAGCAAAAATGTCGGGGATGTCAGGTTATTTTTTCCCGGTGAATCCCTTTACCTGTGCGGTATACCGCTATATATCATTTGAGGAGTGTCGGAAAATACAAAATTTGGTATTTCCAATATGTTTGGTTTGAAATGGTACTGAAAGGGCTACCAATCGGGGACATTCGATTAGTCAGGCTTTGTGACTGTACCAATAATTTCCCTTTTCAAGGATCATTATCCAGCGCATAAGTTTTCTGAGGCTGAAAAAATTTATGATACCAATACAATCATAAACTTGATAATATCAGTTGTGTTTGAAAATTAAAAATGTTTGTGAGTATGAATTACCGACAGGATTTAAACAAGCAAATGAATAAAACTCTTTCCAGAAATGAAATAATAAGTTTGATAAAGGCTGAAAAACCTTTTTTAAAGGAAAATTTTGGTGTCATTCATATCGGGATTTTTGGTTTGCATACCTAATATCTTTGATTTATATTAGTATTAAAATCCTAATAAGCTGGAGATATGATGATTGAAGCACTGGTCCATCACCACCGCACCATCCTGCGCACGTTCAACCGTCCGTTCAAACGGTATTTTCTATCAAAACATCGCCTTGAAAACCGTTTTTCCATGATTTCCGGTCAGCGGGGTGTGGGAAAAACCACGGCAATGATCCAGTATATCCATACATTTATTGATGATGATATACTGAACACAACAGCCCTGTATGTGCCTGTGGACCATTTTCTGATGGTGGGCCGTTCCTTGTATGAAACCGCACAGGAATTTGTGCAATACGGTGGACAGCTGCTGTGTCTGGATGAAATCCACAAATATCCAAACTGGTCAGGAGAATTGAAAAGCATTTATGATTCATTTCCGGATCTCAAGCTGATCGTATCCGGCAGTTCAGCCCTGGGAATCCATAAAGGCAGTCATGATCTGAGCCGCAGGGCTGTTACCTATCAGATGACCGGCCTGTCGCTGCGGGAGTTTATCGCGTTGAAATATCAGATTGCTCTTCCGGCCATTGATATGGCAGTCATTCTTGAAAATCATGACCGGCACAGTCTTGAGATCACTGGAAAACTCGAAGATCAAGGTTTGAAAATACTGCCTGTATTTGAACAATATTTGAGATATGGTTATTTTCCTTATTTTCTGGAACATCCGGAAGAGTATACCTATTTTTGCACCCTTGAACAAGGCCTGCATACCACAATAGAAAACGATCTGCTGGCCATTCACCCCGGTCTGTCCGGTGCCGGCATCCAGAAATTGAAACGGCTGCTTGCCGCCATTGCCAGATCCGCACCCTTCACACCGGACATGAAGCGGTTGAAACAGATCATCGATATCGGCGATGAAAGAACATTGAAAACCTACCTGGTTCATCTTGATGACGGCAAGGCCATTACCTGTCTGCAAAAGGCAAATAAAAGTATCCGGGGCATGGAAAAACCGGAAAAGATCTATCTGAACAATCCCAACCAGGCGTTTGCTATCTGTGATCCGCAGCAGGTCAATCCAGGTACACTCAGGGAATTGTTTTTTATCTGCATGGTCCGGGAAAATCACAACATCACGATTCCGTCCAAAGGTGATTTTCAGGTGGATGGTTCCCTTATTTTTGAAGTCGGCGGTAAAGGCAAAACCTTTAAGCAGATCAAAGATTTGCCGGATTCTTATTTGGCGGTTGACGGCATCGAACATGGAATACGGGCCAAAATACCCCTGTGGATCTTCGGATTTTTGTACTAATGTGAAAACCCTGTAAAACATCGGCGCATCCCCGGTCAGGTTAATGACTATGGTTGCCAGCCGGCTGATAACCATGGATACACCCACTACAGTTAAGGACGCGATGATACCGGTCATGCCATACCTCTCCTTTCATAAACACTGTTAAGATATTATACCGTGTGGTTACTGATAAAAAATGGATGGCTCGAGGCATAATAGTAAATATTATCATGTATTATCCCCCATTTGCCGGCATTCCTTCCCCATATGCAGGCATCCCGGCCTGTTCAAAATTTCTGTTTTTTTGCAGTTTTGTGCGTATTTACATGCACCAGGGCGGTGATATGGGTAAAACACCCTATTTACCGCCCTGGGTAATGCAGTTGAAAATGTTAAGAAATAAAAATCACAGAAAATAAGGAAAATTTCAGCCATGACCAGATCATCCAGTTCCGGGAACCCTGACAGCGGCAACCAGGCACAACAGAATAACCAGCGCGAAGGCCAGGAACAAAAGGAGCACCAGGGCCGGAACGAACAGCAGCCAGAAGACCAGGGCGCCCAGGAACACCAGGAAGAGAAAGATCACCAGCACCAGGAGCAGGGAGACCAGGACCACCAGGGCCATGATCACTCTGATCA
>JAWOEP010000054.1:0-7109 GCA_046482705.1 Desulfotignum sp. | reverse complement strand
GAAAATGGATGTCGCCAACGAATAGGGCCGTAGTTTATCCATGACCCGTCATTGATCTTGTAATCATAGTTTAGATTATAAGTATCATAAAATACTGTTCCGTTACGAATTGACCATTGCAGATTTACAAGTAGTGTAGTTTCTGAATAATGCTCAATATCTAAGATGCCCATTTCTAACTGAGGCAATACAGTGTATGAGTCAATATTATCCTCGTCACCATTTAATGGGGAATTTTTTTGTAATTCTACCCTTAGAGCCTCTGCTTTGCATCTGCTCCATGCACCGGATCATGAAGCAGCAACACTGGCAGCCGACATCATTGAGCTGAAAAAATCCGTACGCATATGTGCTGTCTGTTTTGCCCTCAGTGACCAGGAAAAATGCCGTATCTGCATTGATCCTGCCCGGGATCACGGGGTCATATGCGTGGTTGAAAATCCCGCAGACATGGCAGCCATTGAAAAATCAAAGGCATTTTCAGGATGTTATCATGTGCTGGGGGGGGCCTTGTCCCCCATTGACGGCATCGGTATTGATGATATCCGGCTGACAGAGCTTTTTGGCCGGGCCGATCCCGGACTTGTCCGGGAAATCATCATTGCTACCCGCACCAATGTGGAAGGAGAAGCAACCGCCGCATATATTATGGACCGGCTCAAATCCAGGCATATCACCATCAGCAGAATTGCTTCCGGGGTTCCCATGGGCGGAGATCTCCAGTATGTGGATCCCCTGACCATGCAAAAAGCAATGGAAAAAAGATATGGATACTGAAGAATACAACACCACGGATGATATTTTTACATGCCAGTTGTGCGGCCAGTGCTGCAAAGGCTTTGGCGGCACCTATGTCACCGGCCGGGACATTGCAGATATCTGTGCATATATAGCGGCTGATCCGGACACCTTTGTCACATCCTATTGTGACATGGCTGGTTCCAGGCCTGTATTAACCCAGGGGCCGGACGGGCATTGTGTTTTTTTTGATGCACAAAAACAATGCACCATTCATCCGGTCAAACCCCGCATGTGCCGGGCATGGCCATTTATTGAAACCCTGGTGACCAACCCCGAAAACTGGGATGCCATGGCATCGGCCTGCCCCGGCATGAAGCCTTTGGTTCCCCGCACGGATATCATGCGTATTGTGTCACAGGCAATTGAAAAACGCAGACTGTCCTGTCCCGCCAAACATTGATCTTTGCTTTTTCGCATCATTGTCTATTCATGCCGGCAAACTGCCGGGCAATACTGTCCCGCTCATACACGATTTCCACCCGCCGGTTCAAGGCCCTTCCCCGGGGGGTGTCATTGGTGGCCACCGGGTGATAGTGGGCATATCCTTCAGCAGATATATACTGGGGGGGTACACCGTTTGCCACCAAAAGCCGGACCACAATGGCTGCCCGGGCAGCAGACAATTCCCAGTTGGATGGGTAGAGGGCGGAAGTGATGGGCGTACTGTCGGTATGCCCTTTTATCTTCACCTGGTAGGCCAGTTTGGAAAGTACGGAAGCGACTTTCTGCAGAATATCCAGCCCTTTTTCAGACAGCCGGGTACCTCCCTTGTTGAATAAGAGCAAATCCGACATGGTGATCACCACCCCGGCCTCGGTTTTGACCACACTGACCTCTCCCCCGAGTTTGTTGAACAATACCAGTTCCCGGACTTCAGAAACAATGTCATCCAGCTCTTTTTCTATCATCCCCCCGAGTTCATCTATCTGCTGGTTTTCACTGGGTTCTTCAGAAGGCACTGCATGCATGGTCAGCCCTTCTCTGGTACCGGCCTCCGGAATTGTCTGGGCGCCCAGGGCACTGCGCAAAGATTGTACCAGTTCCTTATAGGTCTCCTGCTGGGTGGTGCTCATGGCAAACAGCAGAACAAAAAAGCACATCAGCAGGGTAATCAGGTCGGCAAATGTGGCCAGCCAGGTAGCCTGTTTCCTTGGCTTGGCATCGCCATCCGCCAGCAACGGCTGGACAGCCGCTTGGTTTCCTTCTGCTTTCGCGTCAGTATCTTCAGCCATGTGCTTTGCTCTTTTTTATAAAATTTAGGTGTTTTTTTCTTCTTTTTTGGTGCCGGAAAGATAAATGTTGAGCTTGTCTTCCATGAGCTTGGGGTGTTCCCCTTCCCGTATGGAAAGGATCCCTTCAAAAATAATGTTCATGTTGGTGATTTCTTCTTCGTTTCTGCCCCGAAGCTTATCGCTCATGGGAATAAAAAACAGGTTGGCCAGCACAGCGCCGTAAAAAGTGGTGATCATGGCCACTGCCATTTTGGGTCCGATGGAAGAGGGATCATCCAGATTGGCCAGCATCTGGATCAGTCCGATCAGGGTTCCCACCATACCGAATGCAGGTGCATAGGCCCCCATGGCCCCGAATATCTCAGCACCGGTATCCAGTCCTTTTTTGGTCAATTGCATCTGCTTTTGCATGATGGCGGCTATATCCATGGTTTTCACCCCATCCACCGTCATTTGCAGGGCCTGGGCCAGATAGGGATTCGCAGTGGTCTCAATATCACTCTCAATGGACAGGAGCCCCCCTTTTCTGGCTTTATTGGAAATTTCCACCAGGTTTTCAATAATATCCCCGGGTTTTTCAATTTTAAAGATGAACACTTTCACAGCGGTTTTAAATACACCCAGAAACTGGGCCAGGGGATAACCGACCAGGGTGGCGGCAAATGTTCCCCCCACCACCACAAGCACCGAAGGAATATTCACAAACATCATGATGCTGCCGCCCAGCAAAATGGTACCCAGAATAAATCCTATTCCTGAAACAACACCGATAAACGAAGCAATGTCCATTTTTTAAACCTTTATGTAGAGTATGTCATCCACAGGAAATTCCCTGTTGTATTGAATAATCTTGTCAATTGCTGTTCTGGTCAGCACGGTATCAGCACTGAACAGCTTGGTGCCGGCAGCAGTGAACAGGGCGCATCCCAGGCGCATACCCGGCTCGAGCTGTCCTATCCCCACCTCACGGATCTGGAAGGCATCGGATCCCATGTGCATCAGGGCGTATTTTTCCAGCCAGTTGACAACCAGGGGGTCCAGACGGGACCCTGCCAGATTTTCCAGGGCAGCCACAAGGTCTTCCAGACACAAGATATCTTCCCTGTGCTTTACGGTATCAAACATATCTGCTCCGGCCAGAATCCGGGATGCCAGAGGGATATACTCTTTTTTCAACCCATTGGGGTAACCGGTACCATCTGCATTTTCATGCATATGCCGGATAATGTGTGCGGTTTTTTCAAATACCTGGCAATGGCTTAGCAGGTCCGCCCCTTTCACTGGATACTGCAGCTGAATGCTTTTCTCAAAAGCGGTCAACTGGTCAAATGGTTTAGTCTGCGCTGTCCCGGGCATGAAAACAAGCCCGATTTCATGCAACATACCAGCTTTATGAATATTCTCCAACTTTTTTTCATCAAAGCCCAGACCTTTGCCGATAAAGCAGGCAATCCGGGCCACCCGTTCTCCATGTCCCCGGCTGGTTTCCACCCGGGTTTGAATCAGTTGAGACAGCAGTTTTTCACAGCCGTCCATATTCTGCTCAAGGGCCTGTTTTACCTTTTGCACCTGGTTTTTAAGATGGCTGCGTTCTTTGTTCATGTGGTGAATCTGCTTCAGGGCATTATTAAGACTGGTCTTTTCCTGGATGAGTTCATTTTTCACAACAGACAAGTTGTGTTTGAATCTGTTCAGATACGTATGGGCCTGCTTCATGGTCTGTTCGGCGGTAAAATTTTTTTGTTCCAGGATCTTATGCCGTAAATACGGGTATGCCAGATAACGCAGTGCCTGTTCTTGAACCGGTCGGGGTATCACTTCATCAAACCCGCATTCCCGGAAACGGCATTTTTCTTCCAAAGAGATATCAGTGTCCACAACCAGAAAGCATCCAGGCCGGAAAAGAAAAGGCACCTCAGCCAGCCAGGCACCCCAGGTCTGTACCGCAGCCATGGTGGCACAGGGCCCGGGGTCCACCAATACAATGTCCGGATGAAATCTGCCGGCAATCTTTTCGCACCGTGCTTTGGTTTCACCGGATTGGACAATGAATCCGTCAGCTGTTTCCAATGGATCGGTATGGGCTGTTCCAGCGGCAGGTTTTGCAAAAAGAACAGATATGGTTTCTAAAGCCATAACAACCCTAAATTATTGGTTTTTTATATGAAAGCCATCAGTCCTCAGCTAAAAGCTAAAAGCTAACAGCTAACAGCTTTCATTTTTTGTTGTGCCCCTCAGGGCATGGCCGTTATTCAGTATAGTCATGGAGCCACCATTCATCCCAGCCGGTTTGCATAATGCTGCGGGCCATCTGTCTTCCTGTATCAGTTTTCAGCCGTTCCAGAACCACCAGGAGCCATTTGTCAGCAAAAGCCGCGCCAGTATCCTTGAGTTTTTTCAATTCAAGGATAAAAGACAGCTGGTCAGCATCTTTTGCCAAACGGGCCTCCCTGGTTTCCCCCAGGTTGAATTCTGAAATCAGGGATATGATATCTGCACCAAAGGCAAGATCCTTTGTTAAATGGTCAATGGCTTTGGATTCATCGGTGGTGGAATAGTGTTTCTGTACATAGTTGAAGTCCCCGGTCCTGGCTTCAGCCATATCATGAACCAGTGCCATGGCCATGAGCCGTTCGCCATTGGCTTCAGGATCCAGGCGTGACATAACAAAGCAGATGAATGCCATGGTAAAACAATGCTCTGCAATGCTTTCCCGGCCCGCTCCCAAAAAAGCATACCCTGACCGGTTCAGATCTTTTAAGATCCTGGCTTCAAACAATAGATTGGCAATCTGCTTCATTTTTATCAATCCTGGTAATTTCAGGTAACATTTCCTGGGTTTTTATAAAACAGGCCTGCAAAAAAAGTCAAGAATTCCCGGGTATCCAGAGATGTCTATTAAAACTGATCCCAGGTAATGCGCAGAATTTCCTGGTAGGTGGTCTCGCCCTGCAGCATTTTTTTTATGCCGTTCTGGCGAAGCAGCACCAGTCCCTGTTCCATGGCCTTGTTCCGCATGGCTTTCAAGCTGCCGTCCGGGGTGCTCATTTTTTTCAAAGATTCTGTATAAGGCAAAATTTCATAAATACCGATCCGCCCCTTATAACCGGTTCCCCGGCATTTGTTGCATCCTTTCCCATGACTGAGACTGACAGGGCCGCTTTCTGCCACCGCAAGCCCCAGTTCCGAAAGCTCTTTGGCATCCATTTCAATGCCCTGAATGCAATAGGGACAGATTTTTCTCACCAGACGCTGGGCCACGACCCCGTTCAGGGAGGCATGCACCAGATATGGCGGTATGCCCAGATCCAGCAGCCTGAAAACAGCAGAGACACTGTCATTGGTATGCAGGGTGGACAGAACCAGGTGGCCGGTCAAAGCAGCCTGCACCGCAGCCTGGGCGGTTTCAAGGTCCCGGATTTCCCCCACCATTATAATATCCGGATCCTGGCGCATGATATTGCGCAGCACCGACCCGAAGGTCACATTAACCGCCGGCTGAACAGAAATCTGGTTGAACTCCTCATGGATCATCTCAATGGGATCTTCAATGGTGGTAATATTCACCTCTGCAGATGAGAGCATGCGCAGACTGGAATACAGGGTAGTGGATTTGCCTGATCCGGTGGGACCTGTTACCAGGACAATACCAAAAGGAAGGGTGATCAGTTTCTTGAATTTTGCAAAGTCCTTTTTGGAAAATCCCAGCTTTTCAAGGTCCTGGAACAGGATATCCGGATCCATGACCCGCATCACCACTTTTTCCCCGAATGCCACCGGAATGGTAGACACCCGGATTTCCACCTCGGTTTCTTCTTTGACCATTTTGATACGGCCGTCCTGGGGCCGTCTTTTTTCAGCCATATCCAGGCCGGACAGGGTTTTAATGCGGCTGACAACTGCATTGTGCAGCTGCTTGGGCAGTTTGTACACCGTATGCAGGGCACCGTCAATGCGCATGCGTACCAAGCAGATATCTCTTTTGGGCTCAATATGGATGTCACTGGCTTTCTGGTCAAAGGAATAGGTGAACAAATGGTTGACTGCATTGACAATATGCTGATCTGTGGATGGGAGATCATCCCGGGGGGTAAGATTGACAAACCGTTCCAGATTTCCCAGATCCACCCCTTTGCCGGAAAAAAGATCCTGGGCTGCAGAAATGGAATACCGGAACCCGAAAAATTCCCGGATCAGTTTTTCAATGTCGGACCTGGGGCTGAGCACCGTCACCACCTTAAGTTTTGACACCATTTCAACATCTTTTATGGCTTCATAATTAAAAGGGTCAGGCGTTGCCACCATGAGTTTGCCGGCCTCAACTTTTACAGGCAGCAGAAGGTGTTTAAAAGCAAATGATTTTGAAATAAATCCGGTCACCAGATTCAGATCCAGCTTCAGCGGATCCACTTTTTTATATGCAATTTTCCAGGCCCCTGCCAATGCCCGGTAGATCATGTCTTCATCCAGAAACCGGTCCGGCTGATTTCCGGATTTAAGCCGAAGATGAACCATCACATCAATCATGGTCAGACGGGCCATTGCCTTTTGTCTGGAAACGCCCTTGAATACCGTATTTTTTCCTGCATTATAAAGACTTTCTTTCACCCCTTTTTCCCGACGGATCAGATCCCTTGCCTGGTCAGGTGATACCAGCCTGGCATGTACCAGAATTCTGCATATGTTCTGGGATGAAAACCGGTTGTTTTGTTGTACCTGCATTACAGCCCCTTGGCATCGAATCCGGGTTGAACAGGATCGACAACCCCCTGTGAACAGTGAAAGTATAAACCTGCTGCCTCCATGTTATACGGCAAATCCGGCAACATTGTAAAGGCCTGATCAGCAAATGCCCGGGCAGCAGGTACCAACTTGGGGTTGACTTTTGGCCGTGACTCTGTGCAAATACAACCATTTTTATCAACCAGGACAAAAAAGGATACCCGGGTGACCTTTGTCAAACTTTTTTAACTGCTTTTTTCTGGGGCGGCACCTTTGTTGCCGGAAAAAAAATTGCCGGACAGGTAAATCCCCAATGTGCGGCATTTTTACGATTTGCCATTGCCTCTTTTTTTC
>JAWOEP010000165.1:0-5451 GCA_046482705.1 Desulfotignum sp. | reverse complement strand
CACAGATACATTCTGGCCGTCTGCACTCTTCTTTGACACCTGGCTTCTCCAAGTGTCAAACCGGTCGATCCAGGCGGTGACAGTGTATTCATAGATTCCCAGTTCATGGGGAATAAAAGCAGCCTGCCACAGGTCATTCACCAGCAACTGCATGGGAACCTGCCGCCACTGGGCAGCACTGGCCCTGCGGTATAGCAGCCGGGCTGACAGGCGGTCATGGCCGTCCACAAAAATATCTGCGGAAATGGTCACAGCTTCATTAACCGCCCGCCTGGCGGGAAAACGGCCGTTATCAACCGCAGGGGTTACATTCTCGATCACAACGCGTTTTATGATGTCTGTCATGGTATTTTTCTCTTTTTTTTAGCGGTTAGCTGACAGCTAACCGTATAATTTTTCCACATACTGCTGTGCGGCATGCTGCCAAGAAAAACGGGCTCCAGCAGCATTGTCTTTTATCTGCTGCCATTTGTCAGGATCATTTTTGAATAATTCAATGGCCTGGCAGGCAGTATCAACAAAATTTTGCGCCTGGTCATCCAGATCGCTGCCTTCAAAGCAAAATCCGTTCACCCCATGGCGGACCGTGTCGCGCAGCCCCCCGACAGCATGCACCACACAGGGCTGTCCATCCCGCATGGCCAGCATCTGGCCGATGCCGCAGGGTTCAAACGAACTGGGCATCAAAAAAAGGTCGCCATTGGCATAAATGGCCCGGGCCGCCTGATCTGAAAATCCGTGAAGAAAAATAAAATTGGGAAACCTTGCGCCCAGCTGGGTGAAAAACCGCACAAACGTGTCATGGCCGGTTCCCAGAAGAATATACACCCCGTCATCTCCCAGTGCCGTTAAAATCCGGGCCATGGCTGACATGCCGTTGTCCTGTCCCTGGCGCATGAGCAGCCCCTTTTGCTCTGTCAGACGCGTAACACTGCACAGCACTATTTGTGGGCGGCCAGGGCGGGGACGCTGGCGCTTCTGTAGCAGGCCCGACAGGTTGTGGCTGGCAACAAAGTCTGCACTGGACACTGTCTGCCGCCCGGCAGACCACTGCATGATCTGGTCCTGGAAACTGCGGAGCATTTCCGGCATTTCCATGACAGGGGGATGGCGGTTTTTTGGATAGTCGCAGCCATTGAGGATGCCCTTTAGATTCCCTGTGTCATTTTCATGGGCAAGCACGGCTTCAAGTCCCTGGGCGCCATGGAACCGGGGCAGGTCATCCGGTTGGCAGATCTCCTTTGCATAGGTCGGGGACACCGTATGCACCCTGTCTGAAAGGCGGATGCCGCAGGCCATCAGGTTGCAGGCATCCGGCCACCGCGGATCCGCCACATCCAGCCAGTGCCAGGTGATATCGGGAAACCAGGCCGACAAAGAGGAACTGCTGCCGGTCAGGGGCCGCACCCCCTGCAGGGCCAGATTGTGGATGGTAAACACCGTCCGGACGCGCTGCAAGGGGGCGCAGGCAGGGTGGTACCGGCGCAGCAGGGCCACAAGGGCCATATGCCAGTCATGCAGATGCAGCACATCTGCCCGGGGTATGACTTCTCCGGCCAAAGCGGCGGCTGCGGCACTGCAAAAACAGGCAAACCTGGAACCGTCACTGAAAAAAGGCTGATCATCCGGATCATGCACATAGATCTGGTGGTGCCCGGTGCGGGCATGCACTGCCGCCAGAAAAGGGTGATGTATCACATAATGGGTTACCCCCGGGTGAACCGTTTTTGCCGGCACCCGGTAGAGCTGTGCGTCATGAAGGGTCCCCCGGAATGAAAAACAGATGTCGGCCATATATTTTGCCCCCTGGATCCGGTGCAAAAACCCGTACCCGGGCATTACAACGCTTACCTGGTGACCAAGATCCGCCAGTGCCGGTGCAATGTCCCGCACCACATCTGCCACGCCTCCCACCTTGGCACTGGGCAGGCTGTCATTTTCCGCAGCCATATGAACGATATGCATTATTGTTTCTCCTTTTTTTCCTGGATGCGGGACAGCCGCTTTGTCACCCACAGGTTCCCTGCAACCAGAGCTGCTGCCACGCCTGCTGCTATGAGTGCGTTTATCAAGTCAGGATGGGTTATGGTGTGCAGCAAACGGTCTGCAAATATGGTAACAGCCAGAATACCCGGCAGCATACCCAGAGCCGTGCCCAGGAGATAGTCTTTAAGCCGGATATGGGAAGCCCCGGCTATGAGATTGATCACGGTAAAGGGTGCCACCGGAATATTTCTGATAACCGCCACGGTTAAAATACCTTTTTTGGCCATCTGCCGGCTGATCTGGTTCAGCTTTTTTCCCGCCACTTTGCGTACCATCTGTTTTCCCGCCACAGCACCGGCCAAAAAGGTGGACAGCGCACTCAGCAGACACCCGCTCAAAGCATATAAAACAGCCCATACCGGATCATATACCATGGCTGTTACCCCCACCAGCAGCGTGACGGGAACCATCAAAAATCCTCCGGCAGCATATACCGCCATAACAATTACAAAAGACATGGGATGACTGCGGATGACACCGGCCCAGGCTGCCATGTTTTCTGTTGTGACCCATTGGGCAAGGGGAGACCAGCGCCAGGCTGCAGCCAGTCCAATCAGGATCACAAGCACCCCTGTCAGCTTAACCATCTGGGATACTTTGGACTGATCCTGTCCATCCCGGGAAAACCGGTCCATCATGCGGTCAAATGCAACGGGCGACTCCGGATCCAGCAGTTCAGCGTCTTTGACAATGGCTGCGCCATCAACGGGAAGGGACCGGCGGTATGCAAGTTTTTTTAATCTGCGTCCGGAATCTCTGGATAAGGATGCGATGATGCGGTTCATGGATTTTTCTTCAGCAAAGGCGCTGGCCACCGCATCAACAGATCTGCCCGTATGTTCCGCCAGAAGCCTGTTGCGCAGATTAGCGATTGCCTCACCCACCCTGTTATCTTCTCCTGCCTCAAATGCCAGGACACATTCAGAGTCAAACCGCATGGACCGGTTGCTTAAATTGGCAGACCCGATGATTGCCAGCCGGTCGTCCACAATCATAAGCTTGGCATGCACGTACAACGGGGTTTTGCCGTCATCCAGCACTGGGAAAAAAACCCCCAGCCGGTGGTGCTTATCAGCCGCAGACAGGGTTTCCAAAATCCGCGCCCGTATGGAATCCATGGTGCTTTGTTCCAGCCAGCCGCTGGATGCTTCAGGCAGGACAATGCAGATGTCAGGCCCCTGTTCCATAGAAAGGCTTTTTTTAAGCATTTGGGCTATTCGGGCAGATGTCAGGTACTGGTTTTCTATATAAATGCTTGTTTGGGCGGCAGCAACAGCATCCCTGTGAAGATTTTCCACCTCCCGCACCTGTTTTCGGCCCTTGTAGGCAGGCAGGGTCCGTGATATCCCCAGCTGTATATCCTTGAGATCCGGTTGGAGATTTTTGGGCCATGGAGAGGCTGATCCGGGATCTTTCGATGCAGTATGCGCTGCAATCTGTTTGCCGGTGGCCCATTTCCAGCGGTCAGCAAACAATTGCCCCAGGGCTGCTGCCGCCTCGCCTTCCAGGGCCACCTGAATATCATGAAAGGGGCTGTAGGGATCGCCCTCCGGGGTTACTCTCCGGGGGTCATCCAGGCGGTGTTCAGGTGTATCCCAGCGGCTGTTTGTCAAATCAAGTCCCCCGCAAAAAGCCACCCGATTGTCGATCACCACCAGTTTCTGGTGTTGGGATGCCCCTATGGGATGCTGGTCATCCAGATGAAAAAAAACCCGGTCATGGGTTTTCCATCCCAGTTTAAAGATGGGCATCCATTCCCGTTCCATGGCATAAACCATGGGGAAATCCCAGCCCAAAATATACACATGAAGGCCGGGTGTGCGTTTTGCTTTGGCATTTAGAAAACTACCCAGATCTGTTTGAACATCAGAGGCCGCATCCCCCCGCAAAAGCGCAATTCTGCTGTCAATATCCCATGCAGCAATGAAAACGGTCTTTTGGGCCTGATCAATTGCATCAGCCACGGCTGCAAAGTAGGCAGCACCATCAATCAAAAAGGAAGCTTTGTCAGCATGGGATATGCACCAGCAATTAGATTTTTTTCTCAGTACATCCGCTGACATTTCCTTTTTCATGTTGTACCTCCCAAAAAAAGTGTCACCAGACCCAGATAAATCACCAGGCCCATGATATCATTCAAAGTGGTTATAAACGGACCCGTGGCCAGCGCTGGATCGATACCGCATTTGTTTAATACAAACGGCACGGCAGAACCGGTAAAACCGGAGTTAAGAACCACCAGTACCCCGGCCAGGGCCACAATGCTTCCCAATGCATAGTCAGAAAGCCACCAGCCGACAATCAGGCCCAGAAGAGCCCCGCAGACAATGCCGTTGATAAACGCCACCTTCATTTCCAGCCAGAGCCGCTTTCGGATATTGACAAGGCTGACATCCCCTGTTGCCATCCCCCTCACCACAATGGTGGATGTCTGGGTCCCTGTATTGCCGCCCATACCCATGATTACCGGAAGAAAAAACGACAATGCAATGATTTCTTCCAGTGTTGTCTCAAACTGGTTGATCACAACAGCAGCCACAATACCGCCTGCCACACCTGTTATGAGCCACGGCAGGCGTGCTCTGGAGATTTTCAGAAAAGATTCTTCGGCAATTTCATGCCCCATGGCCCCGGTCATTAAAGACAGATCTTCATCCACCTCTTTTTCGATTACATCAATGATGTCATCGTGGGTAATGCGGCCCAGCAGCAGACCGCCGTCATTCACCACAGGCATATTGACCAGATCATGCTTTTTGAACAGCCGGGCCACTTCCTCCTGGTCCTGTCCGGCCGGGACAGAGATTACCTCAGGATTCATAATATCTGTAATTTTCCGTCCAGGTGCCTCAATAAGCAGGTCCTTCAGTGAAACCACGCCTGAAAGCCTGTCAAGGTGATCCAGTACCCAGACATGATAGAGGTTTTTTACCTGGTGTTTTTTTTCACGAATAAGGTCAATCACCTCCCCGACCGTAATGGTTTCCGGTATGGCAACATACGCCAGGTCCATTATGCCGCCGGCCGTCTCTTTCCCGTATTGCAGGAGATGTTCAAGTTCCCGGGACACATCAGGCCCGCTCATCTCAAGAATGGCTTTGGGCCGTTCCTCTGAAAGATTGCCTAAAATGTCAGCGGCATCATCCGCATCCAGCTGGGTAATAATAACAGAAACCAGCTGGTTATCCAGACCCGCCAGAATCTGTTTTTGAACAGGGCTTTCAATTTCCTTTAAAACCTTGCCGGCCGCTTCAGCCGACAGGACAGAAAAAATGAAAAGCCGTTCATCAGGTTCCAGATGCTCAATAACATCTGCTATATCAGCAGGGGGATATTCATCAAAAATCTTTGCCAAAGCACCGGCATCATGATTGTGAATGGCACCTTTTATACGCTTGAAAACTG
>JAWOEP010000337.1:0-2795 GCA_046482705.1 Desulfotignum sp. | reverse complement strand
CAGACATTGTTCCAGGGATGTAGTATCCGGATCATTGGCATTCAGGCACAGTTTCTGGACGGAAAACACCTCCAGAGCTGTGCGTATCTCGAATGCATCATCTATGTCCTTAAGGGTGAAGGTATTGATGACCACCCCTTTCTGGGGCAGAAATTTCACCAGCCGTTTTGCAGACAAATCCAGCAGGGCCTCTCTGACAGGGGTTCGGGAAATCCCCAGATCCTGTGCTATGCTTTTTTCATTATAAATAACATTGGGGGTGAGTTCATTGTTCAGAATGGACTGCCGTAAAGCTTTTGTAACTTGTTTTGCCAGAGACTCCGGTTTTGTGATCTTGTTCAGGCCCATATGTCTGTCATTCTCCATAATTGGTGTTCATTGCTGTTAATAGCATTTTTCACCTGATTCTATCAATTATAATTATAATTAACAGCAGGGCAATTGCATGTATGGCCGGGATTTCATCCCCGCTTACCACTGCCATCAGCGCCTAGTGCCGGGGGGTTCCTGCGGGTTGAATCCCATTCTGACGCGGTTGTTACAGTGTGTTGGGCATGCGAAGCGGTAAAAACGACAAACTGTCTGAGGACATACCTGCCCGCAGTTTTTGGCGTTCAGCGCAGCATGCCCTACACACTGTCAAATGCGGCAGACGGGTGAGACCCACAGGAACCCCCCGGCATGGGTCTTTTGATACGCCTGTACCGGCCGGCAAAAAATTTCTGGCCAGGTCTGCCTCCCGGCAATTGTAATTTACAGGTACAGGTGTTAACATTCGATTAAAATACTGCTGCTTATGCGAAAGACCTTTGGCAGAGAATATTTCCAGAATAATGGCGAGGAGGTGGCCATGAAGCTGACCAGAAAAGAAATAAAACAGCAGCTGACTGACTGGTACAAGGCCTGGAACAGGCATGACCTGGACCAGGTCATGACATTATTTCACGAGGAGATTTTTTTTGAAAACTGGACCGGGGCATATGTCAAGGGAAAAGAAAACCTGCGCTCTGCCTGGCGGTCATGGTTTGACAACCATGGCAATTTCCGGTTTCTGGAGGCGGAAACCTTTGTGGATGAAGCAATGCAGAAAGCCTGTTACCGCTGGCTTCTGGAATGGCCTTCCATGGAACCGGGATATGAAAGCAAAACCGAGCTGCGCAAAGGGCTGGATGTGCTGCATTTCAAGGACGGCAAAATCATCTCAAAGCTGACCTTTTCCAAAACCTTTGTGGAAATAGACAACCGGCGCCATATTCTGCACCTTTGATATTCTGCTAATTTTATCTGCCGGCATCAGGATCCCAGCATTTCCAGAAACCGGTCCTCATCAAGCACGGGTACCTTCAGGGCCCGGGCTTTTGTCAGCTTGGATCCGGCCTCTTTTCCCGCCACCAGATAATCGGTTCTGGCAGACACACTGCCTGTCACCTTTGCCCCGGCCCCAAGCAGGGCTTTTTTGGCTTCAGACCGGGTCATTGCGGACAGCGTTCCTGTGAGCACCAGGGTTTTGCCTGCAAACGCATGGTTTTTTTCTTCGGGGGTGCCTGCCAGGGTATTGGTGATGATTACCTTGCTGTCCCTGACTTTTTTGATGAGGGCCTGGTTTTCCGGGCTGGCAAAAAATGCGGCAATGGCTTTGGCAGTAATGGTTCCCATGCCGTGAATCTGCTCTATATCCGCTTGGTTTGCTGCCATGAGATCATCTAATGTATCAAAGGTTTTTGCCAGCAGGCGGGCCGCATTTTCCCCTGTATGGTCAATGCCCAGGGCAAAGAGGAACCGGTGCAGCGGAATCTGCCTGGCATTCTCAATGGCAGTGACCAGGTTTTGTGCGGATTTTTCCGCCATCCGGTCCAGGGGTGTCAACTGTTCTTTTTTTAAAAAAAACAGGTCGGCAAAAGAGGCGAGCAAGCCTTCATTCACCAGCTGGTCCACCAGTTTTTTTCCCAGACCGTCAATGTCAAAGCCTTTTTTGGATACAAAATGGCGGATCCGCTCCTTGCGCTGGGCCTGGCAGGCGGCATTGATGCATTTGACTGCTGCCTCATCTTCCAGGCGCTGGACCCGGGATCCGCACACCGGACAATGGGCGGGCATTTCAAAGATCTGCTCTCGTCCTGTGCGCTCAGGCACCATGACCTTTATAACTTTGGGGATCACATCTCCGGCCCTGGTGATCAGGGCCTGGTCACCAATGCGGATATCCTTTCTCTGGATCTCATCCATATTGTGCAGCGTGGCCCGGGAAACCGTTACCCCGCCCACCTGCACCGGTTCCAGCACAGCCACCGGTGTCAGGGTGCCGGTGCGGCCCACCTGCACCAGGATGTCATTTATCCGGGTGACCTCCTGGATGGCGGCAAATTTATAGGCAATGGCCCACCGCGGGCTTTTGATTTTTTCCCCCAGTTCCTGCTGCAGTGCCACCTGGTCCACCTTGATGACCATACCGTCTATCTCATAGGGCAGCTCCGGCCGCAGCTCTCCCAGGTGCCGGTAAAACACCAGGGCATCTGCAATGGATATTTTTTTGTTTACCAGGGGATTGACAGCAACCCCCCATGCCGCCAGGCTGTCCAGGAAATCGGCCTGGGTGTCGAATTCCATGCCCTCCACCTGTCCCCGGCCGTAAACAAACATATCCAGGGGCCGGGAAGCGGTGACAGATGAATCCAGCTGGCGCAGGGAGCCGGCCGCCGCATTTCTGGGGTTGGCAAACAGGGCCTCTTTTTTTGCCAGGCGCCTGCGGTTCAGTTCCAGAAACGCTTTCTGGGAAATGAACACCTCTCCTCTGA
>JAWOEP010000294.1:0-6340 GCA_046482705.1 Desulfotignum sp. | reverse complement strand
GGGGGGGGCTGTATCTTTATATGTAACGCTGCATATACATGGGACTAACCTGACTGTTGCGGCCTGAATATTTGCTATAGCAGCATGCGCTTCTACGGGGAGCCCCCGGTGGTGTCCTGTGAACGGACCGTCAGCGTCGGAGGGGGCCTGGTAAAAGATGCCGGCATGGTTTTCAACCAGAGGACGGGATGCCGCACTTCATTGTTCGTATGTAAACCGGCCCCCGCAGACCTCGGGCCGGGCACAGGACACCACCGGGGGCAGGTCCTGGGACAGCGTGCTGCACAGAGCGATCGAAAGCCCGGCATGCTTATGGCAAATATCCAGTTGCGGCCGCTGCCATTGACTTCTGTCTTACCCATATGATATTATTGAAAAAATGGGATCAGGGTTTTTTGAATACAAGCCTGCCCCATGATAATTTTGTTAAAATAGGAAATCACCATGGAACTGACTGACCTGTGCCCCCTGGAAACCTGGGAAAATCTGGAAAAAGAACTGTTTGAAAAATTCAATTTCCAGGGCTCTGTATTCACCCCTGACGGTGTGCGCATCACCGATGTGAAAAACTTCAACAACCAGCTGTGCCCGGCAATCAAGGCGACTGAAAAGGGCCAGACCTATATCTGCTCCGCCGCCCACATGAACATGACTGCCATGGCCAAAAACCAGGGCAAACCTGTGGTGGAAGAGTGTGATGCCGGCCTGACCAAACTGGTGGTCCCCATTTTTTTTGAAAATGAATTTTTGGGCGTGGCCGGAGGATGCGGACTGCTGGCGGAAGGCAATGATGTGGATACCTTTGCAGTCACAAAAATTGCTGAAATGGATGAAGCCCTTGTCACAGATCTTGCCGGCAGTGTTCCCCGGACATCCGGCGATATTATCACAACAGTGGGCACCTTTATCCAGGAACGGGTCGCACAGATCCTGGCATCCTGTCATCAAAAAAAATAATCCTGATACTACCGGACCAGCCGGAAAAAATGTACCTGAAGGCAAAAACACTGCGGGCAGACCCACACCATTTGCCAAACGGGTAAAACGGCGGGTAACCGCCCGGGTGCATGAATTCTTTGCTGTATGTCCGCCCGGGCTCAGCGCATTGTGCCGGCGGGAGCTGAGCAGCCTGGATACCGGTATTCAGGATATCCAGGTTGTGCCCGGCGGGGTACAATTTTTCTGCAAACCAGCGGATGCCTTTCCGGCAGCCCTGTGGCTGAGATCTCCCTCCCGCATTTACATGCGCATTGCCCGGTTCAAGGCAGACCGGTTTCCCGTCCTGGAAAAAAAAATCCAGGGCATCGACTGGGAACTGTTTCTGCCTGCCGGCACCGACCCTGCCATCCAGGTCACCACCCACACCTCCCGGCTCTATCATTCCGAAGCTGTGGCTGACCGGTGCAGACCCATAATACAAGCTGCCCTGAAGACAAAACCCTCACAGAAACCGGCCTCCCAGACCCTGATGGTCCGCTCTGAAAACGACTGGTTCGACATATCCCTGGACCTGTCCGGCACCCCTTTGTACAAACGGGGCATCAAACACCGGGTGGCAGGGGCCCCGCTCCGGGAAAACCTGGCCTTTGCCATCCTGGATGCAGCCGGATTCACTGCAGATGATGTTCTGGTGGACCCCATGTGCGGGTCCGGTACCTTTTCCATTGAAGGGGCCATGATCCAGGCCCGTATCCCCCCGGGATTCTTCCGCACCTTTGCCTTTGAAGCCTGGCCCGCCTTCAGTGCGCCAGGATTCCAGCATGCAAAATCCCTGGCAGCGCGGCATTTTACTCCTGCCGGCCCGGTCTTTGCCTCGGATGTGGATCCAGAGGCGGTGGCAGCCCTGAAAACCAACCTGGCAGGCCAAAAATTTCTTGCTTCAGTACAGACATGCCAACAGAATTTCTTTGACATTGTTCCGGATCGGCTGACCCGGAAAAAAGGGGTGGTGGTGCTGAATCCGCCCTATGGCAGACGTCTTGGAAAAAACCGGGACACAGCCGCCGTTTACCGGGAGATCCTGGCAAAACTGACAGCTGACTTCAAAGGCTGGCGGGTAGGACTTGTTTTTCCGGGAAAACACCTGCCGGAAATAAAACAGCCGCGTCTGCAGCCCTTTCATTTTTTCCACGGCGGCCTTGACCTTACAGCCGGCACCGGCATTGTCTGAATGCCCTGTCTGACAAACCGGCACTGTTAAGAAACACAAAAAGACGTCTCATGACAAACGCATTCTTCAAAAATTATGTTATAATTTAAGCCAGTTATGAAAAATATTGAATAATATTACAGTGATTTAATCTTTTTAAACCACGAAGGGCACGAAGAACACGAAGGAAAGGCTTCTTTGTGTCCTTCGTGCCCTTCGTGGTAAAACAATGTGACAGTTTTTTTCAGGCTTTCTATTGTAAAAATCCTTCTTCACCATCTGGCAATTGCTGTGAAATTATGGTTTACTGGTGCCATGAAAACAATGGCTCTCATACTGGTATGCTGCCTTATGTTCCCGGGTGTATCCCCTGGTTCCCCGCCTGTGGACAACACCATATGGGCGGAACTGCTCGAAAAATATGTCACAGACAAAAGGGTGGATTATGACGGTTTTAAACAGGATGAGGCACAACTGGACCAGTACCTGGCCATTCTCAGCAGCATCGATCCAACCACCCTGACCCGCAACCACCAGTTCGCATTTTACATCAATGCCTACAACGCCTTTACCATCAAGCTGGTACTCACCCGGTATCCCGGGATAAACTCCATCAAGGAGATCAGTTCGTTTTTCTCCAACCCCTGGAGCAAAAAATTCATCCCCCTCAACGGGTTCACCGTAAACCTGGACCATATTGAGCACGATATTCTCAGGCCCCGGTTCAAGGATGCCCGGGTGCATTTTGCCATCAACTGCGCTGCCAAAAGCTGCCCGCCCCTTCTTAATGTGCCCTATGAAGGCAGGACCCTGGAAACCCAGCTGAACAACCAGACAAAAGAATTCATCAACAACCCTGCCAACACATTTCTCAAAGACAACACCCTGTTTGTGAGCAGGATTTTCAAATGGTTTGCAGATGATTTTTCCGGCAGCCCCTTAGGTTTTATCCGGCAGCATGCCCGGGGCCGGCTCAAACAGGACCTGGAAAAGGCAGCTGCCAGCAATGAAATCACGCTCCAATACCTCCATTATGACTGGACTCTGAACCGGTAGTGGAAACCGGGGTCAGGCTTGCGTTATTGGCGTTATCTACCACAGCCTTAGTTCATCCCATAACAGCACAGATAATGCCAATAACGCAAGCCTGACCCCTCACATGACTGGACCTTGTACCGGTAGACTGCTGTATCAGGGATAGGACATGCCGGCTCCGAATGTATCAGGCATGCTGCTTTTTGCCGCCACATGCACAGCCGCTTTTCCCGCCACCGGGCAGACATTTTCACAGATCCCGCACCCGATGCACAGATCCTGGCGCACATAGGGCTGTTTCAATGCCATGGTCCGGTCCTGGTCATCCACAATTGTTATGGTGTGAAATTTAATGGCTTTGTCATGCACCGGGCAGTGCTCTTCGCACACAATGCAGGAACGCTGCTCTGCATAGGGAATACAGCGGTTTTTGTCAAACCATGCCGTGCCCAGCACAAAGGTGTGCTTTTCTGCCAGATCCAGCGGCTGCAGGGCCCGGGTGGGACACACCTGGGTGCACAGGGTGCAGTTGAATTCGCAGTATCCCAGCCTTGGCACCAGAACCGGGGTGAACATCGGGGCCAGGCCCTGCTCCAGAAACAGGGGCTGAAGCGCATTGTTGATACACACTTTCATGCATTCCCCGCACCGCACGCAGGCCGCCAGAAAATCATTTTCCGCCAGGGCTCCCGGCGGCCGGATCACTTCCGGGGCCGGCACCCTGGTCAGGGCATCGGTGCGGATCACCACCGGCAGGGCAACACCCAGCAGCCCGGCTGCCAGGACCTGGCGCCGTCCGATATCCGGCAGATTCTTTTGCAAAGATCCTTTAAACTGAAAACTGGTGATGCCTTTGGGGCAGTATGCCAGACAGTCCATGCACAGACTGCATTCTTCGGTCATGATCTGTCCCCTCTCATTGACCGCATCCATGGGGCAGTCTGTCCGGCACATATCACAGTCTTTACAGGCCCGGGCCGGGATGCGCCGGAAAGGGGAAATCTTGGACACCAGGCCCAGCATGGCGCCCAGGGGGCACAGATTTCTGCACCAGAACCGCCGGCCTGCCAGTTCCAGAACAAAAATTGCCACCAGCAGAAAAAATGAAAAAACCGACAGGAAAAAAAAGCTTTGCTTGTAGGGGAGCAAAAAAGATTTGAAAACATCATACACCACTTCGGTGCGGTTTGACAGCCAGGCTGGGCCGTTCAGATAAATCCAGTCAAACCCGCCGGTTACCAGAAAATTAAACAAGGGATCGATGCTGAAGGTCATGCCCCTGACCAGCAGGGATAAAGGATCGAAAAGCCCCACCAGCTGCACCGTAAAAAAAGCGGACAGCAGCACAACAATCAAGATCATATATTTGAGAAAACGCAGCTGCACCGGTTTTTTATTCATAGGATGAATAAAACGGCCGGACAGATCTATCAGGGTTCCCAGAGGGCAGACCCACCCGCAGAACACCCGGCCCAAAACAAGGGTCACCCCGATCACCACAAGGCAGGGCCACAGCAGGAAAATAAGGGTACGGGTTGCCAGGGTGACCGCGGCACCCACAAGGGGATCCAGCCGGAACCAGATATTCACGGCCCAGGGAATGGTGTCTGATCCGGTATAATCGGTGATCCGGAACAGGTAGAGAAACAGGCCCAGACAGATGAGCTGCACCCCTGTTCTCACCGTTTTCAGACGGGGTTTGATACCCAGGCCCGGTCCTGCTTTCCCGGCAGATGGGTCCGTGTCAAGGCCGGCACCTGCATCCTTTTCAGATGCAGCCATCAGGTGTCAAACACCTGGATCCTGCATCTGGACAGATCCATCTGGCCAAGTCCCCGTTGGAATCCCTCAACTGTTGACTGTACATCAGCAGGCGCCATATCAAACAAGGTGGTGGCATACGCATCCACCGCCACCGGATCGGTGCCGGCTATCAGGGTATCCATGATTTTCACATCAGAAAGTCTGCCCCCGGAAGGACCGTTGCGCAGCAGGATTCTTGTGGCATCCACCAGGGTGAAATCCGGCTGGATCACCAGGTTCAAATCCGCAATCCTGGCACTCAGGTCCATGTGCAGGCGGCCCCGGCGGCCCCCGATCACGCCCATGGCATTTTTCAGTCCCAGGGTCAGGCCCGAGGAGCTGTGGTGTTTGGCCACCGGCACATTGATATAGCAGTCTGCGGTCAATGCATCCTTGTAAAAAGACCATTCCGTCAGGGAGCGGCCATCTTTTATTTTCACGGGCACAAATTTGCGGTCATCAATATATTCGCAGGCAATCCGGCGGTCATCCATGGCATCCAGGGCCGGCTTGATCCCGCTGTTCTGATAACAGCGCCGCTCTTCATTACAGGTCCGGTCAAACACCAGCACTTTTCCAGCACCAGCCTCCAGGGCCAGGCCGGCAAGGGCTGTCACAACCTCTGGATGGGTATTGGCCCCCTGGTCCACATTCCTGTCCCACCCGATATTGGGTTTGACCACCACGGTATCGCCTTTGTTCACAAACCGGGCCATGCCGCCCATGGCATCCACAAGCTGCCGGACCATGGCGGTGATATCCTTTCCCTTTGCCGCAAAAATATCCGGGGCAGCATCTGTTTTCGCCCCCAGCGCTGCCGGGCTTATATCAAAGACCGGCGGTACCATCAGTATGCCTGCAGACCACAGGGTTACCTGCTTTAAAAATTTTCGTCTGTTCATCTTCAAACCTCCTCGTATAAGGGTATGATCTGAAATTTTTACGAATCTGAAGGATTTTGTCAAGTCCTGGCCGGTGTAACTGAATATTTGCTATAGCAACATGCGCTTCTTGGGAGCCCCTGGAGGTGTCCTGTGAACGGACCGTCAGCGTCGGAGGGGGCCTGGTAAAAAATGCCGGGGTGGTTTTCAACCAGCGGACGGGATGCCGCACTTCATTGTTCGTATGCAAACCGGCCCCCGCAGACCTCGGGCCGGGCACAGGACACCTCCAGGGGCGGGCCCTGGGACAGTGTGCTGCACAGGGCGATCAAAAGCCCGGCATGCTTATGGCAAATATCCAGTTAAAAATAAAAATCTTTGACGCAGGTCCATTATTCGTTTATAGTATTACCATTCTCCTGATTCGCATACTGCTGGCGGCACTGCCGCAATTTCTGGACCACCAGCTCAC
>JAWOEP010000292.1:0-3881 GCA_046482705.1 Desulfotignum sp. | reverse complement strand
AGTCCGTCAATGAGAACCAGTATGGTTTTGTTCATCAAAATGTCTCTTTTCGTCTGATTATCTCGTAAATGAGGGCACCGAAAATGTTCACCATTATAAATGCCACCCCAAGGGCATTCATGGCAGGGCTGAACACCCGCAGCTGCGTGCCGATATAAATGGGTTTTTCCATGATCGTATCTCCAAAATTTGGGTTGGCAGCAAACAGCCGTTGCGGTTATGGTATGTATCAATATCGGTTGACGGTTAGATCCCCATGATGCAATGGTTAAAAATCGGTTAATTTAACAGAAGGCCGGCAGACCTGTTGTTATTGCGGCTGCCCTGACATTACTGATGAAAATAAAACAGATTTCAAACATTATCTTATCAATTGCCGGATATGATGCCGGCTTTTACAGGGGAAAACCGGGATGCTGAATCCGGCATGGGTATTTGTCTGCTGTATCGGCAAAGATATCACACACCACAACAATCCTGGAAATGAAACCATTGACCATAAAGGGATCCAGTGAATGAGCGAACTACTAGACCAGTCCGGTGTGATTTCAGCCCTTGTTTTAATCAGCTTTTTACTGGTCGGTAAGCTTTTCAATTTCATCAGTTACAGGCTGATGAAGGAACGGATAATTGCAGGGCAGCAGTGGGATCTGAATATCTGCTGCGGCAAGACCGATGCAGGCGGAATCAATGCCGATATTATCAAGCATGCCCGGGTACCGAATTTCGTTTTGATTAAAGATATTTACCATCTGCCTTTTGCAGACAAACAATTCAAAAATGTGCTGTGTTCCCATACCATTGAACATGTGGAAAAACCGGATATGTTCTTCCGGGAATTGCACCGGGTCGGTGAAACAATCACCATTATTCTCCCGCCGTTATGGGATATTTTTGCCGCGTTTAATTTTGTTGAACACAAGTGGATTTTTTTGACGATGCGTAAAACACATCATTCTCTGCCCAGATATCTGCCCCTTTTTTTTGCGGGTCATGTTCACAAATTTTTCGGGCAGCGCTTCAAAGCATGACCCGAGAGAGAATTGCACCATTTCTGTTCAGGCTGATTCTCCCGGCAGGACTGTCCCTGGTGGTTTGTTGTCCAGTGTGGCGCTGGCCATGCCGGTAACCGACTGTTTGGCTTTTTTTTTCAGACGGGCAAGAATATTGGCGGTATCTTCGACAGTCAGATGGGTTTTGCTGCCTGCCGGCAGTTCCAGAATGGCCACGCTTACCGTCATCAGGGGCAGTTCCTGTTGTTTGCCCTGCCGGTCACAGGCCGGCAGAAAGCCGTTTTTCACTGTGTCAGGATCATAGAAGCTTTCCGCATTTTTCTTAAAATCCCGGGCCAGTGCCGCCATTTGAGATTCCACTGTCTCAAGGTTACTGCTGCTGATTCCCATGAAAAAATCATCCCCGCCCACATGGCCCACAAACCGGTTTTCTGAAAAAGCGGTTTTTTTGAGCATTTCTGCAAACATCAGGATCAACCGATCCCCGTTTCTGAAACCATACCGGTCGTTAAAGGGCTTGAAATGATCAAAATCAAAGTAGACAAGGTGATGGACATTTTTAGCATCAACCAGGCTCTGGCTCACATATTCATGGATCAGGGTGTTGCCGGGAAGCTGGGTCAGCGGGTTTTGATTGCGCGCCAGGGTCAGATTTTTTTCATTGATGAGCTTGAGCAGGGAATTGGTACTCAGCACACCGACATATTGCATGTTTTCCACCATGATCAAGCCCTCATTGTTGTTATAACGGGTATAGGTTTCAATAAGGTTTTCCACGGATGAATGCACATCAGCTACGGGTATTTTGGCGATAAACCGTGAGATGGTTTTGCCGAATGACGGGTTCTCCAGCAACTGCCTGCCGAATCTGGAAAATGTATATTCCTTGAATGCAGTTTCCCGGATGATGCCCCGGGGCTCCCCGTTTCTGGAAACTACCGGGAAGAAAGAAGACGCCGGATGGTTTCTGAACTGATCAAAGATCTGGACGACCGTACAATCGGAAAACACCGGTTCCAGATACCTGATTTCACCGGATATCAGGGCGCGGTCCCTGCTGACATGGACCCGGCGGTCTGTTTTTGCAAGTTGTCCGATGGTGTCATATCGATGCCGGACGGATGTGAGCGTCTGCTGGGGGGCCTGTACCAGGTTCCCCTGGACCAGATCACATCCCATTTCCCGGCATGCGGTATACTCTTCTTCGTTCTGGACGTCACAGGCCAGCACCCGGCATTCCTTCAAATGAGAATAGGTGATCAGAAAAGACAGGATCTGTTTTTTTTCGGGGTGCTGTTTCATCTCAGAAAAAAGTCTGCGGTCTATGCGGATATAATCCGGTGTCAATTTATCCAGATAATCCAGCCCGCAGCTGCGGATATCAAAGTGGGTGAGCATGGTCCGGAATCCCCGGGTACGGTATCTGTCGGATATGTCAAAAAGGCGGCGGTCTCTTTCCCTATTCCAATGGACGGGCAGTTCAAAACAGATATCTGCCGGGGCCTGCCCCTGCCGGATGAGCAGCTCTAAGGTGCGGTCAAGCAGGTAGTCCGGTGATCGGGATATCCGATGATCCAGATGATAAAATAATTTAAAAGGGTGTGCCCGCTTGAACCGGAAAAATGCTGTGAAAATCATTTCCTGGAGACAAAGGTCCACCTGATGGTGGATATCTTTTTCCCGGTCCGGGTCGGGTCGGTCGGCCTTTTTCTCCAGACCGGCCTGCCGGCAATGATGCAACCCTGCTTCAACCCCGAACAGAAGACCGGTATGAATGTGGACAATGGGTTGAAAAACAGGTGTCACTTCTGTCAAGTCCGGAAGCCTCTCCAAAAGGTCTGTTTCATTGGGTGTCATTTCTTTGGTCTGATACATCCGCCTTCTCCGCCACCATTTCATAGATGTGATGATCTTACACCGGTTGTGTTATAAAAATATGAGAAAACAGTTAAATTTCACTTTGATGCGGGATAAATAAAATGGATTAATAACAAAGGCGTAACAATTTTCTGATATTGTCAGGCTATTTACTTGATGCAGCGCATGTCACCTAACCTTTAGTTAAAACCGGGTGGTTTATATTATTTATGGATACAGCATGAACCCTTTTAAAGCGGTAAGAAATCTGCGGATGCGGTATATTGTCGGGTTGAGCGCCATTGCCCTGCTGGCCACCGCATCCTTTGTTACCATGCAGAACGTTATATCCAAACAGCGGGGGTTTTCCAGTCTGGTGAATCTGGCCGGTCATCAGGCAGGGCTTGCCAACCGCATCGCCTATTTCAGCAGCCTGATGGTGACCACTGACGATGAAACCGAGTTCAACATGGCCCGGGCCCAGGTGGGCCGTTCCATCAGCAAAATGAGAGATGCCCACAAAATATTGCGTGACGGCGATCCGGAAAACGGTATTCCGCAGGTGACCAATGACAACCTGAAAATGATTTTTCAAGATCTGTCCGTGGGGCTGGATCGTGCCATCGAAAGATTTTTGACCCATGCCAATGATGTGTACCTTTCACATTATGAAGAACTCAATACAAAATTTTTCTCCTACATCTATCTCACCACCTATGGTCCCCATGTGCTGGAGCCCATGCTGGATGCAGCGGTGGACGAATACCAGAAGATCGGCCGGGCCGCGATCATGAAAATCGAACGTCTGGAAACCCTGCTCTGGATGTCAACCCTTTTCATGCTGCTGCTGGAGGCGGGATTCATTTTTTATCCGTTGGAAAGGCATATCCGAAAAACCATCGATTCTTTGCAAACCAGTGTTGCCTCATTGACCCGAATCCGCGAGCGCCTGGTGGCGGCCCAGAAACTGGCCCGCATCGGGGACTGGGAGTTCATACCGGCAGATGGCAG
>JAWOEP010000143.1:0-5526 GCA_046482705.1 Desulfotignum sp. | reverse complement strand
CGGTCGACGCGGTCCAGGCCGCCGTGGCCGGGATCGGCGGGGCACACACGGAGTCGTTCATGGCCGCCGCTGTCGCTGTGGCAGGCCGGCATGCACCATGGTCCAGCCCACTGCGGCGTCGTGATGGAGGATGGGCCTGTGCCGTAGCCACTCCATCAGTTCCTCTCGATCGGGGCTGTCCAGAATGGCCTGGACGGTGGCTTTTACTGTCTCGGAGATGTCATGGCCCTGCTGCACAGTGATCCGGCCGTCCACCTCAAGGTGCAGGTCAATATAAAATCCGCCTCCTGTTTTCCTGGATCTGAGCCTGTGCACCCCTCTGACATGGGGAATATTTTCGATAAGGACGCGGATACGTGCCATCTCCTGCTGGGACATGCCTGCATCCACCAGTTCCGCTATACTGCCCCCCAGGATCCCAAGCCCTGCCTTGATGATGAAAACCGAGACCAGGATGGCACCCACCGGGTCCAGAAAAGCCAGTTTCGGATTGATGAGGCCGGCTGTCACCGCCACCAGGACCGGAATGGACGACAATGCATCTGTCCGGTGGTGCCAGGCATTGGCTTTAAGGGAAGATGCCCGGTTTTTTACCCCGGCTTTATAAGTGATTCTGAAAAGGATCTCTTTGACAATAACAGACAGGACAGGAGCGAAAATCACCATTGGGTGCAGTTTTGTTTCCACAGGATGCATCAGGCAAAGGATAGCGTTATACCCGATGCCGGCGGCCACACCAAGCAGGATCAGGCTGATGGAAATGGTGACAAAGGACTCGATTTTCTGGTGGCCGAAGGGATGGCATGCATCAGGCGGGGCTGTCCAGTACCGGACACCGAACAGGATCACCAGATCTGATCCGGTATCGGAAAAACTGTGCATGGCATCTGCCACCACTGCCTGGCTGCTGCCTGCAATACCCATGACCAGCTTGATCAGGGCCAGGAGCACATTGGTCCAAAGGCCGATCCAGGTGACTTTTTCAATATTTTTTCTGGTCTGGTTCTGTGTGGTCATAACAGGTTTCCGTATATTACGGACGGGTCAATCAAAGGGATGAATTTGCGGTTGGCTGTTGGAAAAGCAAGTCTGTGGATGTTTTCAAAAGCAATCCACTGGTGGTCGATGGGGCCGTCCAATACCACATTCCCTGATATATAATCACAATAAAACACATCCATTTCAATCTTAAAATGGGTATAGGCATGCCGGACATGGGTCAGAAACGAAACAATTCTGACATCCAGGCCGGTTTCTTCTTTGATTTCCCTGATGCAGGCATCTTCTGCACTTTCCTTGTTTTTTCTTTTGCCCCCGGGAAATTCCCATAATCCCCCCAGCAGACCGTCCAGTTTTCTTCGGGTTACCAGGACCCTGCCCGCTTTTATGACAATGCCGGTGCTGATGCGGTGGCAGGGAATTTTTTTTGTTTTCAGCCGTAAAGGAAAAAGGGAAACCCGGCTGCCTGCCAGGGCCAGGCAAAGGTGTGCCAGGGGGCAGCTGCCGCAGTCAGGGGTTGACGGTGTGCAGACCAGGGCCCCCAGCTCCATGAGTGCCTGGTTGAAACCGCCCGGATTTGTCCGGTCCACAAGGGTGTCTGCAATGGCCTTGAACCGGGAGTGGGCAGCTGACTGGTTCACCGGGATATCCAGGCATAACAGCCGTGCCAGCACCCGTTTTACATTGGCATCCACCACCGCATGGACCTGGTTGAATGCCATGCTCATCACGGCTGATGCAATATAATCCCCCACCCCGGGCAGGGCTTTGAAATCGGAAAACCGGTCCGGGATGCGGCCGTCCATTTCCTGTGTCACCTTTTGGGCGGCCTTGTGCAGGTTTCTGGCCCTGGCATAATACCCCAGTCCTTCCCAGGATTTGAGCACCTGGTCCAGATCAGCCCGGGCCAGGCTCTCCAATGTGGGAAACCGGTTCATAAAGGCCAGAAAATAGGGCACTGCTGTTTTGACCTGTGTCTGCTGGAGCATCACCTCCGATACCCAGATGCGGTAAGGATCGCAGCTTTCCCGCCAGGGCAGGTGCCGGTGGTGTGTGTTGTACCAGTGCAAAAGGTTTTTTTGGATCAAGCCAATGTCTGCAGCAGTAAATCTGTGTGTGTGTTGGTTCATCTTTGTTACTGGATGAGTCATCTGAAATTTTCCATATGGCTATCAGCTGTTCAGGCTGCTGCGGCCGGTGTTTGCAGCAGCAGGGATGGGTCATTGTCCGGCCTGCCTGGCAGGTTTGAACTGCTTTACCCGGGCAATGAACTGTTTTGTCAGGCTCACGGGGCCTGTTCTGCTGAACCTGATCCGGATGTACATATCTGTTATGGCGGCGGCTTCCGGTCCAAGGTCCGGTCTTTTTGCCTGCACTGTTAAAAAATAATCCATGGGTCCCTGGTCAGGCGGCCTGGCAAGGCCGATGTTGGCCAGGCGTTTGCAGAAAAGGGCATACCCTGCTGCCACCGGGTCTTTTTTTCTGACAGTGGACCGGTGCAGAAATATCCAGAAAAAAACAGCCACAACCAGGACACTGAGGGTCAGCAATAAAAAAAACAGGGTCCCTGTCCCCCATGATGTGCCAAAACCCAGGCGCTGGAGCAATGCTTTCTGCTCTGAAAAGGAATACCCGGTGAACCAGGCCTCCCATGCAAGGTTCACAGCTTCCAGCATGAAACCCATTTTTTTAAAAACAGAAAGAGCATCCCGGGTGGTACCGGAATAGGAAAAAGATCCGTCCGGATTCTGTTCCAGGCGGTTTGGCGCCACCGCCAGGGTGGGATCGATGCGGATCCAGCCCCTGTCAGGGGTGTACGCCTCCACCCAGGCGTGGGCAAAGGACTGGCGGATGCTCAGGTAATTGCCATAGGGATTGAGTTCTCCTCCCAGATATCCCCCCACCACCCTGGCGGGTACATCCAGTACATTCAGCAGAAAAGCCAGGGCACCGGCATAGTGTTCACAATACCCCTGCCGGGTTTCAAAAAGAAATTCATCCATGGGATGGGCACCGAGCCGCGGCGGGGTCAGGGTATAGGTGAAACTGTTTTCAGCAAAATAGGCCAGGATCTGCTGGATTTTTCCGGGGGTATCAGTTGTTTCCTCTGCCAGGGACCGGGCCAGAAGCCGGGCTTTCGGGTTATGATCCGAATGCGTGAAAACAGGGTCTGAAGACGGGGTGCCATGTTTCCCAATGTCATCAGCTGCGGTCGGGATGCGGGAGACCGCCTGGTAGGTTTTTTTCCGGGTCACCCGCTGTCTGGACACAAGGGTGTGGCCGGCAGTCAGATCCGTCCCGGGCGGGGCTGCAACCGGCCGGTCCAGGGCAAACAGCCGGCGGCTTTTTTGGGGTTCCAGGGTTATGGTATGCGGCACAAGGTCCGGGCCGTTTTCCGGAACAAAAGGGGTATCTGCCGGGTTGTCCGCCGGAAGCCACCGGGTACCGTCAAACCTGTCAAATACAATGCCCCGCCAGTACAACGCATCCGGCGGCGGGAGCGCACCGTCAAATGCAGCCCTGAAGGCCAGAGACTGGTCCAGGGTCATGCGGGAGATGCTGCCGAAACCAAGCTTCTCAGAGAAACCGGATCTGCCTGTTCCTGGTGCTTCCATGGAGAACAGGCCGTGCTGGAGCCGGGGAAACATTAGAAACAGAAGAACCATCAGCGGTATGGCCCGGGCCAGGATACGGGCTGCCAGAAAGATACTGGGCCTGTAACGTCCTTCAGGGCGGTTGATGTGTATCAGCGCAGCTGTGGTGACAAAAACAGAGAAAAACAGGTATAAAACAATCCACAAAGATTCAGACCGGAACAAACTGGTGATGATGATAAAGTAGGTGAGCAGCACCGTGATCATCCGGTGCCGGTGTGTGGCCATTTCAAAAGGTTTGATGGCTGCCATTACCGCCATGAGTCCCACAAAGGCATCTGCATCTATCCTTACACTAAAGAAGAGCAGCAGTCCGGTTATGCCGGCAGCAGTCAGGATATGGCGCAGGATGGGGCCGGGAAGGGACCACCCGGTTTTCAACCGCACCAGCATGTAGCCCCACATGAAAACACACCAGACAATGATCCATGCGGGCAGGTCCGGTGTGTGCGGGGCAATGGCCACCACCAGGGCAAAGATAATGGGAAGAGTATGGCGGGTGTCCCGGTTCAAACAGCCTCCTTTTCCCGGCTGTAAAGGGCCAGGGCCCTGAGACATTTTTTCCTGTGGGCCTGCCCCCGGGCCGGGGGTATCAGGGTGTGGGGCAGCTTAAGCCCAAAGGACCGGTTTCGCCTGTCCGCAGCAAGGACCATGCTGCACAGCCGGGACAGCCGGTATTCCGTATCCCTGGAGATAAAGACATCAAAATCCAGCAAAGTGAAGTGGTCAGCCATGGCTGTGAAATCCTTGATAAAAATCCCCTGTCCCCGGGAAACCGCTTTCCAGGCGATGCGGCCCACATCATGGCCGGGCTGGTACAATGACAGCCCTTGAAAATCATCCGGCCCTGCATGCCGGGTGTCTGCACTCCCCCCTGTGCCGCTGCCCCCCCGGTCTGATTCGGCAGTCCCCTTCACAGGCATTGGATACACAAGGCAGGACATGTGCAGAGAAAGCCTGGCCCCTAACCGGAAGAACCCAAAAGGAAAAACCGAAGACAACCTCAAATCCCCGGGGGTGAAAACCCCTCTTTTGGCTGTTTCTGCCGGTATCTCCAGGGTTTTTGTCTCATTTTTGGCGACGGTTGTCCAAATACCGTCCTGGCCGGGCAGGGCGAAATTCACAGCCGCCCTTTCCTGATTTTTTGCCTGCACCTTTATGGTAAATGCAGTTGTCTGGCCTGCAAACACCGGTCTGGCATATTCAAAGGCAACATCCATGCCTGTCAGGTTCTTCAGAGAATAAAACAAAGAGATCAGGGCCATGCCCCCTAAAAGAAATACCAGGATAAAGCCGGCATTGTTGTTGTAGTTGATGGAACCGGCCATCATGGCCCCGAGGATAATCAGAAAGAGCAGCCCGTGCCGGGTAGGGCGGATAAAGATCTGTTTTCTTGTCAGAACCATGGATACCTCCCTGGCAGCGCTTTTTATATGAAAGCCATCAGCTAACAGCTAAAAGCTAAGAGCTAACAGCTAAAAGCTAAGAGCTAACAGCTAAAAGCTAAGAGCTAACAGCTAAAAGCTAACAGCTTTCATATTTCCTTGTGCCCGTCAGGGCATGGCCGTTATACAGGTACCGGCACTTTTTTGAAAATTTCCATGAGCCGGTCTTTCGAAAATTCAGCCAGATCCGTGCCGGACCGCAGCCTGTGACCGGCCACCCAGGGCAGCATCTGCTGCAGGTCTTCAGGCAAAGTGTGGTCCCGGCCGTGGAGATAGGCCCAGGCCCGGGCAGCCCGGGACAATGACAGGCCGGCCCTGGGGGAAAGCCCGAACTGGAAGGTGCCCGATGTCCGGGTGAACTCCAGGATGTCCTGGAGATATGCCAGAAAGGTATCAGACACATGGACCTGCTCCACTTCTGCCTGGAT
>JAWOEP010000122.1:0-2639 GCA_046482705.1 Desulfotignum sp. | reverse complement strand
CAACCGATGCGTGTGTCGCCTGCGGCTGCTGCCTCACCGCATGCCCCACAGGGGGCATGCAGAATATCTTTGATACCGTAAGAGGTGAACCCAAAATGCCGGTGACACAGCTCGCCATGTAAACAAGGAGGTCCTTATGATGACCGATACAAAAATTGGCGTGTTTCTGTGTAAATGCGGAAACGAGATTGCGCCCCTGATCGATTTACCCCGTCTTTACAGCACCATTCAACCTGAGGCGGATTATTGTGAGATCCTCTCATTTCCGTGCCTTCAGCCGGGCCTGGAAAAAATTATGTCTGCAGCTGCCGCCAACCGGTTGAACCGTATCATCATTGCCGGCTGCGAAGGCCGCACCATGCTTAAAAAATTTGAAACCGCTCTTGAACCTGTTGATATTTTAAAGGGCCAGATTGATATGGTCAATCTCCACAGCCATGTTGCTGCTGTGTCAGACAAATCCCCTCTGGAAAAAGCCGCAAAAGCCGCAAAACTGATAACCGCATCCATTGCAGAAATGCGGGTACTCAAGGCAACCGAACAAGAACGGGCCAGAATTGACGGCCCGGTGGTGGTGGTGGGCAACGGTATTTCCTCTTTTCCTGCTGTACAAAAAATCACCGAAGCCGGTATAAAATGTATGTTGTCGGTTCCCGAGGCAGATCCTGACAAAATCATCCGGAACCTGCACCTTTCCTACCCGGGTGAACGCACCCATTACGACCGCTTAAAAACACTGATCAAAGACACCATGGGCAGCAAAAATCTGACAGTTTTTGAACACAGCCGGCTCACTGAACTTGTCGGTGTTACAGGAAACTATACATTAACCTTCAACCACCGGAACGGACAGGAAGAAACGGTAAAAGCGGGTGCGATCATCGCAGCACTGGACGCAGAATTGTCACCGCCGGGTCCGGAGTTCGGTTATGACGGCTGCTCCGTCCTCATCCAGTCTGAAATGGAGGAACATATTACCCGGAAAGGCACCCCGAAAGGACAGGTGGTCTTCTGGATCAGTGACTATGAATACGGCACACCTGAACATGCAACGCTTTCGGCAAAAAGTGCGTGGTCAATGGCCATGCATATGAAGGCATGCTCTCCTGAAACCAATATCATGATTTTTCACAATGAAAAAATGGCCATCCCCCTGACCGGGGCGGAAAGGGCGGTCAACCGGAAGGCGCAAATCGCCTGGATACCCTATGACAATGCGGTCCGCCCCAGTGTTCAGGATGGTTATATTACTTTCTGCAACCTCAGGGATCATGTGGAACACGAGCTTGCCTGGGATTATCTGGTGCTCTCCCCCAAAAGAGGGATCAGCGGTGAAGCAAAGACCACGGCCAGGATACTGGGACTGATTCACAGGGAAACGCCTTTTTTGACCGGACATCACGCCAAGGTAAGACCGGAAATGATCGGCAGGGAAGAAACCTATCTGGCCGGCAGCGCCCGATACCCGTGCGACCTGCAGGAAGCATTGAACCAGGGCAGAAAAGCGGGCATCAGGAATGTGGAGATGATTGAAAAATCACAAGCCGACCAATTACTGGTGCCCCGCATTGTCTGTGTGGTGGATCCTGACAAATGCGTGGCCTGCGGCCAGTGTCAGGAATTGTGCGACTGCGGCGGCATCGGCATCGAGATGTCAACCGGGGGACTGCCCCGGGTGGTAGACCCCATGCTGTGCACCGGCGGCGGCACCTGCGCTGCAGCCTGTCCCTACGGTGCGCTGGTGCTCCAGAATAACAGTACCGATCAGAAAGAAGCCAGAATCGGCGCACTTTCCAGGCAGATGGACCCCGATGAAGTAGTGGCCATGGCCTGTGTCTGGGGTGGACTGCCTGCTGCAGACAATGCCCACCGCAGAAAAATGACCTATGACCCCCGCACCCATATACTGGGAATCCCCTGTGTGGGCCAGATCGACCCTGCTGTCATGGCCAAAGCATTTCTGGAAGGTGCCCCCGGTTTGCTGCTCATCGGCTGCCTGCCTGAAGAGTGTCACCATTCCTATGGCATCGACCATGCCTGGAACCGGGTGAATCTTATAAAAAAACTGTTTGAATTGTGCGGTTTTGACCGCCGGAGGATCGCCATTGCCCATGCAGATATGAACAAACCCGAAGAGTTTGTCAAAACAGTGGATTCCTTCAATGCCCTGATTGCGGCCCTGGGACCGATCCCCAAAACACAGGCCAACCTGGACAATCTTGCATCCATCTACCAGCTGTGCAAATACAACACCCGGATACGCACCCTGCTGTCGGTGGCGTTACGACGGCCCTGGGAAAAAACCTACCGCGGAGACCAGAGGCATGCCCTGGAATTTGACCGGGACTTCACCGCTGCCATTGAAGAAGAGTTTGATTTTGCTGAAAGCGCCCTGAATGAACCGGCCTTTTACCGGTATGCCTGATCACCGGATTTCCGTGAAATGACCGGCTCCGGCCTTGTTAAACAAACCCTGGGCTGCCGCATCTACTTTCAAGGGTGGCACCAGGGTTTTTAATTTTTGCCCGGCAAGTACCCCGCCCCTGCCTGCAACCCCTGCCCGGCCCGAGATTGCGCAATCTGACGGACCGGACAGGGGTTACCTATTCCTACAGCAGGTCTGCATAAAAATCATTGCC
>JAWOEP010000119.1:0-3598 GCA_046482705.1 Desulfotignum sp. | reverse complement strand
CGGTTCATGCCGTGTTCCGGATCTGCATAGATGAGAAATGCGCTGGAGGAAAGAGATGCGAACAGCAGGGGCTGCCGGCTGAAGATCCCCACCAGAAGAAAAACGCAAAGCACGGTAATGGTGGGCATTACCGCCAGCATCAGTTCCTGTTTCAGGCTGAACCGCTTGCGGGCGGCACGCAGTTTTGCCCTGGAAAATCTAAGATTGATCCATTTGAACACGGTTATTGCCTTTCTGCTTTTTGAATGCCAGAGCAGATTTCCTATTTGAATACGCCGGCGATGTGTTCCCCGCAGCCGGGACAGGTGGAATCATCGGTCACCCTGATCTGATTCGGGGCAAAGTGTTCCCGCCGGATCAGGGTCTCGCCGCATTTGGGGCAGTCGGTGTCCCGATCCTCACCCATGACGTTGCCCACATAGATGTATTTCAGGCCCGCATCCCTGCCCAGGGATTTGGCTTTCTGAAGGGTCTGTACAGGGGTGGCACCGCCGTCACTGACCTTGTAATCAGGATGAAACCGGCTGATGTGCCAGGGGATATCCGTGTCCACGTCAGCAATGAACTGGGCGATATCCTTTAATTCCGCCGGGTTGTCGTTTTGTCCTGGCACCACCAGGGTGGTGACTTCCACCCAGATATCCAGATTCCGCATCAGGCGGATGGTGTCCAGTACCGGCTGAAGTTTGCCGTTGCAGGTTTTGCGGTAAAAATCGTCCTGAAAAGATTTAAGATCCACATTGGCCCCGTCCAGGTAAGGGTGAATGGTTTTGATCGCTTCCGGGGTCATGTATCCGTTGGTGACAAAAACATTGTAGATCCCTTCCTGGCTGGCCAGTGCCGCAGTATCATAGGCGTATTCAAAAAAGATGGTGGGTTCGGTGTAGGTGTAGGCAATGCTTTGGCAGCCTTCCTTTTTTGCCCGGTGGACAATATCCGCAGGGGGGAACGGTGTTCCGGAAAGACCGCTGCCGTCTTTTGAGGTCTGGGAAATCTGCCAGTTCTGGCAAAATCCGCATTGAAAATTGCATCCCTTGGTGGCAACGGAAAAAGAACGGGAACCAGGCAGAAAATGGTACAGCGGCTTTTTTTCCACAGGATCGATATTCATGGCAATGGTCTCGCCGTAGACATGGGTATAGAGCACCCCGCCGCGGTTTTGCCGCACCCGGCAGACCCCGAATTTTGTGTCGGATATTCTGCAGTGATGACTGCACAGAAAACAATGGACCCGGTTGTCTTCCCTGTCTTCTGGCTTTTCATAGAGCATCGCTTCTTTTATCATGAGGTTATCTCCTTATACAGGCTTGTTGCTTTGGGTAAATGATGTATGATGGGAGCTTACACATAAATAGGGAGAAATGCGTATTTTTTCAATGGAAAACCTGCATCTTTTGTATAGTTCTGCAAAATCCGGACTGGCAGGCTTCTTTGTCCGTAGGAAGATTCGACAAAAGGCCCTTGATAAAACCCCGCCAGACAGAGGGGTCATGGGTCAAAACCCCAGAGGGCTCATCCGGAAAAGCATTCGTTTGGGCTGTTCCACCATTCTCCTGAACATATTTGACTGGTTGAAATAAAAAATATTGTCTTGAATTCACACAAATTTTTGTGTAATATTATGTGTGAGTTTAAAAAAAGGGGGGTGACCGTTATGGCGACAAATTTACAAATCGATGACGAACTTATAAAAAAGGCGGTCAAGATCGGAGGCCATAAAACAAAAAAGGCCGCTGTCTCAAAAGCGTTAATTGAATATATACAAAATTTAGAGCAGGAAAAGATCCTCTCAATGTTCGGGACTGTGGAATACGATCAGGAATGTCAACTACCCCGGCCTGAAGGCCGGAGCTTGTAAAAGGCTCCATGGTTGACCAGGAAAATGTTCAAAGTTTAGTGGCAAAGACAAAAAAAGGAGAACATTAAAAGTTGCATAGAGAGCTAAAGACCAACGGCGGGATGCTTCCTCAGTCCCGCCCTCTTGAAGCCCGGGTTGCAGACAACCTACAGGGGTGTGGACGAAACGGGTCCGGACATACAGCCGCTGTGCAACAATCCCGAGGGGAGAGTTCAACCGATGCCAGGGTTGAACCGTCACCTGCCGTGTGCCCTATGGGTGCTTCGGCAGTGAACGGCGTAAGCCGTGTTTTTGTACTCGACAAGAAAGGTAAACCCTTAATGCCGTGTCATCCGGCCAGGGCAAGAAAGCTTCTGGCACGGGGCAGGGCCCGGGGCCACCAGATGTTTCCATTTACCATTAGACTTGTTGACCGGATCCGGGAGGACAGTGATGTGCAACCGGTTAATGTGAAACTTGATCCCGGCGCCAAAACCACCGGCATGGCCGTGGTCAGACAGAATGGCGGTCATATCCAGATCCTGCACCTGTCGGAACTGACCCACCGGGGCGCTGCCATCCGGAAAAAACTTGATCAAAGATCCAATTACCGGAGAAGACGGAGAACCGCAAACCTCTGGTATCGGAAGAAAAGATTCGATAACAGAACCCGGCCCAAAGGGTGGCTTCCGCCAAGTCTCAAATCACGGGTGGATAATACTTTATCCTGGGTGAAAAAGTATCAACGATTCTGCCCGGTCACAGGTATTGTCCTGGAACGGGTCCGGTTCGATACTCAGAAACTGCAGAATCCGGACATTTCAGGGATCGCATATCAGCAAGGCACATTGTTCGGGTACGAGGTAAAGGAATACCTGCTTGAAAAATATAAACGGACTTGTGCCTACTGCAATGGCTTGAGCAAGGATCCGGTCCTGGAGATGGAGCATTTTGTTCCCCGCAATCCCTCAAAAGGGGATAAGGGATCAAACCGGATCAGTAACCTGGCCATTGCCTGCAAAACCTGCAATCAGGATTCAAAAAAGAACCTGCAGCCGGCAGACTGGATCAGTCTTTTATCCAGGTCCCGGAAAAAGATAGATCAGGTCCGCTTACAAAACGCCACCAGGTTCCTGGAAGGTAAAAGACCCTCCCTTGCATCAACAGCGGCTGTAAACGCAACCAGGAATGCTATCTTTTTTGAACTCAGGGGCCTGGGCCTGCCGGTGGAATGCTCAACCGGTGGCAGGACAAAATACAACTCGAAGACCCCAATGTAATTGCAAAAATTCATGATGCTTTGATATTAGGAATTAGAGATTATTTCAGCAAATTGAATTTCACAAATGCCACATTAGGTTTATCAGGAGGCATCGATTCTGCTGTATCTCTTGTGCTTGCTGTGCGTGCGTTAGGGGCAAAAAATATACGGGTACTTCTTTTGCCTTCTAAATACTCATCAGGCCACTCAATTACCGATGCTGAAAAGCTTGCTCAAAACCTGGATGTAAAATACGATATTATAGATATACAAGATATTGTAAATGTTTTTGACAAATCACTGGAACCTATTTTTAGCGGATTAAAAGCAGGTGTTACAGAAGAAAATATCCAGGCCAGGGTTAGAGGAACAATCCTAATGGCCTTATCCAACAAATTTGGGCATATTTTATTGAATACATCAAACAAAAGCGAGGCAGCTGTTGGTTATGGAACTTTATATGGAGACATGAATGGCGGCATATCGGTTTTAGGAGATGT
>JAWOEP010000005.1:0-6555 GCA_046482705.1 Desulfotignum sp. | reverse complement strand
AAAACTGGCTGCCTGTGTGCAGATGAATCCGGTGGTCAGTGTGTTTACCTGGGACGGCCGGGTGCAGACGGAAACAGAAACCCGGCTGGTCATCAAAACCCGGACATCCCTGTACCCGGAACTGGAGTCTTTTATCCTGGCGCACCATAATTACGAAGTTCCCCAGATTCTCCAGGTGCCCATTGAAAACGGCCTGCCCGCCTTTCTTGACTGGATGGACCAGACCACCGGCAAATAAAACGCTTCGGTAAAAAAGGCCCTGTCGTTAACCAGGAACGGTCCACTGCATTTTTACTGTACTTTGCATAAAAAGTATTTCATAATGGGCCAACATTATCCCCCAGGCTGTAAAAGGAGACCGATATTCATGAATCTCAGGGACGTATGTCCGGAAAAACTGCTCACCCCGGAAGAAAGCGTCAAAAAGATCAAAAACGGCAGCCGGGTGTTCATCGGCACCGGATGCGGTGAGCCCCAGCGCCTGATAAAGGCCATGGTGGAGAATGCAAGCACCCAGGACATCATCGTGTATCAGATGCTGTCCTCTTCTCTGTCCAAATATATCCATGATGAAAAATTTTTGTCCCGGTTTTCCATCAAGCTGTTTTTTATTTCCGTTCTCATGCGCCAGTCTGCGTTTGAAGGAAAAATTGACTATATCCCGGTGTATCTGTCCCAGATACCCAAAATTTTCGAACACCGGGAAATCGGCCTGGATGTGGCCCTGGTCCAGGTATGCCCGCCGGACAAACATGGATACTGCTCTCTTGGCATTTCCGTGGACATCACCTTGTCCGGCCTGAAAAATGCCGATATGGTGATCGCCCAGATCAACCCCCGGATGCCCAGAACCTGGGGAGACTCCGTGGTGCATATGGATGAAATCGACTATCTGGTGGAATATGAAGAACCCCTGCTGGAGTCTTTGCCCACCCAGAAAAACAAGAAAGTGATAGAACGTATCGGGCATTATGTCAACATGCTGGTGGATGACGGCGCCACCCTCCAGATCGGATTCGGCCACCTGCCTGATGCGGTGATGCCCTATCTTAAAGACAAAAAAGATCTGGGCATTCACACCCAGGTCATCACGGACGGGCTTTTGCCGTTGTTTGAAAAAAAAGTGATCACCAACAGAAAGAAAAACTACCTGCCGGACCGGGTGGTGGCATCTTTGTGCATGGGTTCCAAAGCCCTGTACGACTATGTGGACAACAACCCCATGTTCTATTTCAAATCATCGGAATTTGTCAACGATCCCAATGTGATTGCCAAAAACGACCGCCTGATTTCCATCAGTTCCGCCCTGGAAGTGGATCTGACCGGTCAGGTATGTACGGACTCCAAGGGATACCTGTTTTACAGCGGCATCGGGGACCAGGTGGATTTCATCCGGGGATCTGCCATGTCAGAAGGGGGATTTTCCATTATCATCATCCCTTCCACTGCCCAGAATGAGGAGGTATCCCGTATTGTGCCCCACCTGAGTGAAGGGGCGGGCGTGGCCACCACCAGGGGGGACATCGATATCATTGTAACCGAATACGGGATTGCAGAAATGCGGCGCAAAAGCATCTACCAGCGGGTCATGGAACTGGCCCAGATCGCCCATCCCAAATTCAGAAAAGAGTTGATCTCAGAAGCCAAAAAGCGCCACTATATTTTCCCGGATCAGCTGCCCCCCACCAGCCAGGACCTCATGTTTCTGGATTCCTACCATTATACTTTGAAGCTTTCCAACGGCAAAGACATCAATTTCAGGCCCCTGCTGCCCTCGGATGAGTTCGAGTCCCGGCATTTTTTCTATTCCCTGCAGGAAGATTCCATATATTACCGGTTTTTTAACAAGCGCAAGGTGTTTTCCAGGGAAATGCTGCAGCAGCAATGGGCGGAAGTGGATTACCGAAGGAACATGACCCTGATCGGCCTGATGCAGGTGGGCCAGCGCAAACAGATCGTGGCCATCGGCTCCTATGCAGAGGCCACAGACAATGCCGCAGAAGTGGCGTTTCTGGTAAAAGAAAACCTGCACGGCATGGGCATCGGTTCCTTTTTACTGGAAACCCTGGAGGGCATTGCCAAAGAAAACAATTACACAAGTTTTCTTGCCACCGTTCTTGCGGAAAACCGCAAAATGCTCAAAGTCTTCCAGAAGCGCTATCCGGATGCCAAATTCATGCGCACCGGCAGCGGGGAGATCGAAGTGGAAATGCCCTTTACATGATCTGTCTGCCTGGTGCCTGGCTTGCAACCCGGCCGGCTATTGTCTGTTTTTGGAACGTAACTCTGGAAAATCCCAGTAAAAATATTCTGTCAGCTCCCCCTGGCCGTCCGGGTCTGATTTGGACACTGTCATCTCCCGCAGCGCGATGCGGCGGATTTTACCGGAAATGGTCTTGGGGACTTCGGTAACAAACTCGATGATTCTGGGGATCTTGAATTTTGCCAGAATATTGGTGGTGTGTCTGAACAAATCCAGGGCCAGATCCCGGTTCGGTTCAATCCCCTGGTTCAGGATAACATAGGCTTTGACCAGCTGGTACCGCTGGGGATCAGGCGCCCCCACAACCGCGGCTTCCGCCACAGCCGGATGTTCCAGCAGCGCACTTTCCACCTCAAAAGGCCCGATGCGGAAATCCGATGATTTGATCACATCATCGGCCCGGCCCACAAACCACCAGTATCCATCTGTATCAAAGGATGCCCGGTCCCCGGTATAGTAAAAATTGTCCACAAACACGGCACTCATTTTTTCCGGGTTGCCGATGTATTCGCAAAACAACCCGATACCCCGCCATCTGTCCAGCCTGACCACAATATGGCCCACGGTATCAGGGGTGGTAATCTCATTGCCTTCATCATCTGCCAGGGCCAGGTCATACATGGGAATGGGTTTGCCGAATGAGCCGGAGCGCATGGTTTTGGCCATCCAGGGGGGGTTGCCGATCATGGCTGTGGATTCGGTCTGCCCGTAAAAATCCCGGATCCGGGTGTTGGTATGTTTTTTCCACCGGGTGATCACATCCGGATTCAAGGGTTCTCCGGCTGATATGGACTGGCGCAGGCAGGACAGGTCAAACCCCGACAGATCTGTATTCACAAACATCCGCCAGGCAGTGGGGGGGGCGCAAAAAGTGGTGACCCGGTGCTGCGCCAGCGCTTTGAGGTAAAGCACAGGATCCAGCGAGGTAAAGGCAAAAGCGGTCACGGTGGCCCCCACGTTAAAGGGCACAAAAAATGAAGACCAGGACCATTTGGCCCAGCCGGGGGCACTCAGATTATGGTGGATATCATCGGGCTGTGTGCCGATGACAACCGTGGTGGACAAATGGCCCACCGGATAGGAAACAGCCGTATGCCCCACCCGTTTGGGAAGTCCTGTGGTACCGGAGGTAAAAAAACAGAACAGAATATCGTCGGACCGGGTCTCGGCAGCCCGGGCTTTTGTGCTCTGGGTACTGATTTCATCAAAACAGGTCCACCCTTCTCTTGTGCCCAGCACCAGTTTGACTTTTGGATGGATACCGGTCTGCTGTGCTGCCTGGTCAATGAGCTCGGCACTGGCTTCATCCGCCAGCACCACATCCGGTTTATAGGTCTCAAACCGGTATTCCATCTCCCTGGGGGTCATGGTGGTGGCAGTGGGAACCGCAACGATACCCGCCTTTATACAGGCCAGGCTGGAAATCCAGATTTCCGGGAGTACCGGTGCCATCATATACATATTTTGTGTATGGCCCACCCCTTTTTGTGCAAGGAAATTCACCAGCTGGTTAGCTTTTTCGGACAGGTCCAGATAGGAAAAGGCTTTTTTTCCACCAGTGTGAATATCATGCCACACCAGGGCAGCCTTATCAGGGGTGTTTTTCACATGCAGATCTTCAAAAATCTGGCCGGCCCAGTTAAAATGGGTGGGCATATCCAGTTTGTTCAGTTTTGTAAAAAAAGATTTTGCCCTGTGTTCTTTGTCAGCGTTGTCCGCCATCTGGTTGATCTGGATAACCTCTTGATAAAGCGCTTTCATCCCGTTCAAACACTCCTTGCAATCTGATTTAATGTTATGTATAGCATCAGACCAATACAATCTGGTCCATCCCGTATGGCCGTGACCCGGGTCACGGCCGTGGTGCAAAACAAAACCCGGCAAAACAGGCAGCCATGGACAAAAAAGATCCCATCCTGATACTGGCCCCTTTACAGGGATTTACTGATGTAACATTTAGAAATGTGTATGCCAAGCATTTTTGCGGCCTTGATGCGGCCCTTGCCCCCTTTATTTCCACCATGGGCCAACAGCGGCTCAAACCATCACGGCTCCGGGATGTGGATCCGTGTCTCAACCGGATTCTGCCGGTGACCCCCCAGATCCTGGGCAATGTGGCAGAGGACTTTGTCTTTCTGGCCAACCGTCTGGCTGATATGGGGCATAATCTTGTCAACTGGAACCTGGGATGCCCCCATTCCAAGATTGCCAAAAAAGGACGGGGTTCCGGCCTGCTTTTGTTTCCGGAAAAGATCGATGCCCTGCTGGACCGGATAATCCTTGACATCCCCATGGCATTGTCCGTCAAAATCCGCCTGGGCCGCAAAAGCAAAGAGGAGATCCATGACCTGATAACCGTGTTCGACCGCCATGATCTGGACCATATCATCCTGCATCCGCGCACCGGTATTCAGATGTACCAGGGCACAGCCGACCATGATGCTTTCGGGGCCGCCATGGCACAAAGCCGCCATACCTTTGTATATAACGGGGATATTACGGATATACGCTCATTTCATAAGGCAAAAAACCGGTTTCCCGGCATCAGCCGGTTCATGATCGGCAGGGGCATTCTTGCCAACCCGTTTCTGCCCGAAGATATCAAGGCTGTCCCCGGGGACCCGGACCAACGCCTGGCAAGGCTGCAGGCGTTTCATGATGATCTTCTGGCTGCCTATAGCAGCATAATCTCAGGTCCCGGGCATTTGACCGGCCGCATGAAAGGATTCTGGAACTATCTGGGCCCTTCCTTCAAAAACCACAAAAAACCGGTGAAAACCATACTGAAATCCACGTCCCTGCCAGCCTATACCCATAATGTGGCACAATTTTTTGCAACGCAGCCTGTGTTTTGTCCCTGACAACTGGATATTTGCCATAAGCATGCCGGGCTTTCGATCGCTCTGTGCAGCACGCCGTCCCGGGGCCCGTCCCTGGCGGTGTCCTGTGCCCGGCCCGAGGTCTGCGGGGGCCGGTTTACCTACGAACAATGAAGTGCGGCATCCCGTAGAAGCGCATGCTGCTATAGCAAATATTCAGCCTGACACTACAGTATTTGATACCGGCGTTTCATGCAGTGATCACTGCCTGGATCTCGGGGTTTTTTCCCCGACCGTGTAATAGTGGACACACATTCCGGGCCATGCAGGCCGGTATCCCAAAAAGCCGGTGCAGGTCTCTGATACAGGCGCCGTGCTCCCGGTCTCAGATACGGTTTCCTGCTGCAAATCCCTGGTGAACTGCGTCAAAAGCCGTGCCCACCGCGACGGCATCCCCTGCTGTTTCACAGACAATACCCATCCTGCGAACCAGGTCTTCAAGGGGGTTGTGTGAGACGGATCCTGCCGCAACCACCACTGTATCCACAGCCAGTGCTTCAGATTTTCCGCCCCGGTCAAAGGTTACGCCTGTATCGGAAATCCCGGTCACTGTTGCCGATGTCATGGTTTCAATGCCGCACCTGCCAAGATCCTGGAGCATTCCCCATTTGGTGGATTTGCCGATGTCCTTTCCAATTTTGTCCATCATCTCAAAAACAAAGATACGGGTATTGCCTGCCACCGCCATTTGATAAAGGGTCTCAGGGTCTTCCGCCTGGTTGACCAGCAGAAATTTTACCACATCCGCCGGCATCGACCCTTTTTCAGCCAGAAACAGCGCGGTTTCAACCCCCACGGCATTGCCGCCGATGACGGCCACCCGGTTGCCCGCAGCCACCCGGTTTTCAAGCACATCCCAGGCCTGGACCACATGGGGCAGGTCTATGCCGGGAACGGGTGGTTTCAGCGGCACGGCACCTGTGGCCAGGATCACGGCATCAGGGGCATTTTCCCGGATCACTGCCTGGTCCACCTTGGAATTGAGAACCACCGGTATTTTTTCCAGGGTCAGCTGGTTTGCCAGGTCTTTGGCAAACCCGGCAAACTCTTCTCTGCCCGGCGGGGCTGCAGCCAGATGCAGCTGTCCGCCCAGGCGGCCGCTTTTTTCATGCAGCACCACCCGGTGCCCCCGGCGGTGTGCTGTCACGGCAGCCGTCATGCCGGCAGGCCCCCCGCCAACCACCAGTATGTTTTTTGGAGAAGATGTTTTTTTCACAACCCGGGAGCTTTCATGCCCGGCCAGGGGGTTGCACAGGCATTCCACCTGCTTGAGCTTGAACAGATTGTCAAAACACCCCTGGGCACAGGCTGTGCAGTGTATAATTTCATTTTCCCGGCCCTGTTTTGCCTTCTGGGGCAGCATGGGGTCGGCAATCAGGCTTCTGCCCATGGCCACCATGTCGCAATGGCCTT
>JAWOEP010000001.1:0-7094 GCA_046482705.1 Desulfotignum sp. | reverse complement strand
AGATCAGGTCCGGGTCAAAAACGCCACCAGGTTCCTGGAAGGTAAAAGACCCTCCCTTGCATCAACCGCAGCGGTAAACGCCACCAGGAATGCCATTTTCTTCAAACTCAGGGGCCTGGGCCTGCCGGTAGAATGCTCAACCGGTGGCAGGACAAAATACAACCGGTCCCGGTTGGATATACCCAAAACCCATTGCCTGGATGCTGCCTGCACAGGCCAGGTGGATTCGGTATCAGGCTGGAAACAAAACGTGTTCCTGATAAAGGCCATGGGCCGGGGCAGTTATCAAAGAACCCGTGTGGACAAATACGGCTTCCCCCGGGGAACCTTAATGGCCCAAAAAACGGTAAAGGGTTTTGCCACCGGGGATATGGTTAAAGCCGTGGTCCCTTCCGGCAAAAAGCAAGGTACATATTTTGGTAGAGTGGCTGTCCGGAAGTCCGGCAGCTTTAATATTCAAACTAATACGGAAACCATCCAGGGAATTTCTTGGAAGTATTGCAAAATCATATCCCGTCAGAACGGGTATAATTTTGCAAGCCAAGTTTCCTCCCCGACATGAATGACGGGGTTTCCACTTGGAGAAATGGATGAAGGTCATAGTCGATACCAGTGTATGGTCTTTGGCATTGTGGCGTGACAGGCCGGAATCCAATAACACAGTCCATGAATTACGGCGTATGATTCAGGATCACCGCGTACAGATGATCGGGGCCATAAGGCAGGAGATCCTGTCTGGTATTCGCAGTGAAGCCCAGTTCAAAAAACTTCAAAAACACCTTGAAAGCTTTCCCGATCTCCCAGCCCTTACTGAAGATTATGTTACAGCTGCGAAGTATTTTAATCGCTGCCGCTCAAAAGGTATACAAGGCTCAAATACGGATTTTTTAATGTGCGCCATGGCCAACAGAAATAAATTTTCAATATTCACCACAGACAAAGACTTTGAGCTGTTTTCAAAGCATATAAAAATCCTTCTACACAAAGCAGCATAATTCTTACGCCAGAAACGCCAGTTCGCCGGCATCCGCCGCCGGGGCATTGCCCGGTACCAAAATCCCTAAGCAACTCAAATGAGTTTTAGAAGGATTGTCCAGTCTTGCAGGTATAACTGCCCCCGTTCTGAACGATCTCTTCCAGCACCTTTTCGATCAGGGCAGGCAGGCGGGACTGGATCAGGGGGGTCAGGTTTTCATTGAGGGTGTTCAGGTTCAGGGGCTCGATCCCGATGATGGTGGTATCCGGCACATGGTCCAGGGCCTGGCACAGGGTCAATGCTTCGATGAGATCCACCTGGTGAAGGGAGTTTTTGGCCAGGATCCGGTGGGGGATTTCATGGTGTGCCAAACGGTGGAACTCCCCGGGCCGGCCGTGATTGATGACGGTATCCACCACAATGAGGCGGCCGGCCATGGAGATGATCCCTAAAAGGTTGATCCCCAGAACCCCGCCGTCCACAATGGAGACATTGTCGGAAAAGTCATAGCCCTGTGACAGGGCTTCCACCACACGGATGCCCACCCCGTCATCCTGGTACAGGATATTTCCCACTCCCAACACGGTGATATTATCTGTCATAAGTTCAAATCTTTTTTGTATGGTTTTGTGTTCAATGTATCCGGTGCCGGCGGCACAGGCGGCCGGCACCGGATCACTGGTGATGGATAAGATGATCCGATCCAGATAACCCGGGTCAGATCAGATAACCCGGACCTTGTAAGTTTCATTTGTATGGGGATCGATCACATGCACGGCACAGGCAATGCACGGGTCATAGGAGTGGACTGTGCGCAGGATCTCCAGGGGCTGTTTGGGATCTGCCACGGGTGTGCCGATCAAAGAATTTTCCACCGGTCCTTTCTGGTTTGTTGCATCGCTGGGGCCCAGGTTCCAGGTGGAGGGAACCACATACTGGTAATTTTTGATTTTTTTCTTGTCAATTTCGATCCAGTGGCCCAAAGCCCCCCTTGGTACATCATTGAGGCCGTATCCCATGCCGGTGTCCAGCATGATCCAGGGCTGGTAGATTTCCTTATCCCCCAGGGCGATATTGGACCGCAGTTCAGCTATCCAGCTTTCCATGGCATTGCCCACCACAACGGTTTCAATGCCCCGGGCAGCTGTCCTGCCCAGCGTGGAGAACAGGGCCTCCGTGCCCACTCCCAGGGTGGCCAGGACATGGTCCACAAGCTGTTTCACATCTTTCTGGCCCCTGGTATAGGCCACCAGGTTCCGGGCCAGGGGACCCACTTCTGCGGATCTGCCGTCATACCGGGGCGCTTTCATCCAGGAGTACTTGTCATCGGTGTTGTAGGTAACCTCCGCTGGTATGGGTTTGGTTTCACCCTGATAGGGATGTCTGGCCTCTCCGGGTTCATACCAGCCCCGGGTGACATCTTCGGTGATCAGAGTCGTGTCCAGGGGTTGGGGAGAAAGATCCCCCATCAGGACCCCGCCGGGCAGCAGCAGGTCATCGTCCACACCTTTGCGGGGAAAATCCCCATATGCGAGATAGGTGGTGTTGTTGCCGCCGATGCCGGCCCATTCTTTGTAAAATGAGGCCACTGCCAGAAGATCCGGGATATAGACCTGGTCCACAAACGCTTTGGTCTCTTTCCAGATTCCGTAAAATTCATCAAGCCGTTCCGGTGTGAGATCCCCGATACAGGTGACCCCGCCCACCACCAGAGACTGGGGATGGGGATTTTTGCCGCCGAAGATGGCATGCATCCGGGCGGCTTTGGCCTGGAGCTTCAGGGCTTCCAGGTAATGGGAGGCGGCCATGAGGTTTGCTTCGGCCGGCAGCTGGTAGGCTGGATGTCCCCAGTAGGCGTTGTTGAATGGCCCCAGCTGGCCACTGTTGACAAAGGTCCTTAATTTGTCCTGTACCGTTCTGAAATAATCGGCGGTCCCGGGACGGCCGCTGACATTTTCCGACATTGCAGCGGTTTTTACCGGGTCGGCGGACAGGGCGGACACGATGTCCACCCAGTCCAGGGCATGCAGATGATAAAAATGCACGATATGGTCATGCTGGTACTGTGCCCCGTGGAGCAGGTTTCGGATGATCCGTGCATTGTCCGGTATGGTGATGCTGCAGGCCGCTTCCACTGCCCTGACCGATGACAGGGCATGGATATAGGTGCACACCCCGCAGGACCGCTGAACAAAATGGTGGGCATCCCTGGGGTCGCGTCCCTTGAGCATCATTTCTATGCCCCTGAACATCTGGCCTGAACTCCAGGCATCCTTGACTTTGCCGTTTTCCACTTCCACTTCAATGCGCAGATGACCCTCTATTCTGGTAATGGGATCGATAAGGATTCGTTGGCCCATAATCATTTTCCTTTCTTTTGGTATCGGGTTTCATACCCGATTTTTTTCTGTAATTCGTTTTTTTCAATGGTGAGATATCATCAGGTTTCTTCGTAAAACGGGGTCATGTCATCCCAGAAGCCGGGTTCACTGCACCCGATACAGGGGTGCCCCGCCTGGATGGGAAAACTGGTGCTGTCATTGAATTTTGCGGTAGGACAATTGTTATAGGTATCCGGGCCTTTACATCCCAGATCCAGGAGACAGTAGCCCATTTCCACCTCTTTGGACCCGAATTCCGTGGCAAATTCGAAATTTTCATAATGTTTCAGCCGGGGACACCGGTCATGGACACTCTCACCATAGGCAAACAACGGCCTGCCGTATCCGTCCATTTCCATGGATTCATTGTTCAGATATTTGAGAATAGTGCCCATCAGGTTCAAAGGATTCATGGGGCAGCCCGGCAGGTTGATGGCCGGCGCGCCTATGGCATCGGTGACCCCTTTGTATCCGCCGGGGTTGGGGGCGGCGGCAGCCACCCCGCCGTAGGCCGCACAGGAGCCGATGGCAAGGGTGACAGCGGCACGGGGGATGACCTCCCAGGCGATGTCCAGAAAGGTTCTGCCCCCGATTTTGCCGTAGGCCCCGTTATGGGCCGTGGCAATGGCCCCTTCCACCACACAGACAAATTTGCCGTCATACTGTTTGACCGCATTGTGCAGGTTTTGTTCCGCCTGATGTCCGGATGCCGCCATGATGGTTTCATGGTATTCAACGGAAATGGTTTCCAGGATGATGCCCCCCACATCCGGGGTCCGCAAAAAGGCCTCCGAACACCCGGTGCATTCACCAAAATGGAGCCAGATAACGGCCGGCCGCTGTGCTGCGGCCGCCTCGATCTGTTCCGCCACCTTGCCTACGCAGGAATAGGACAGACCCATGGCTGCGGTGAGGGCGGTACAATACTTGAGAAAGTCCCTTCGTGTGACCCCTTTTTTCTCCAGGCTTTCGTAAAACTCGGTCTGCTGATCTGTTTTCATGGCACCTCCATTCGTTGTCGGGTTGTTCCACAATGCTGCAGATATCTTTTTTTCATATCCCCGCATGCCCGTGAAAGCAAATTGATTGATTGAATGAACATGGCGGGTTTCATAGTTTTTGTCTATGATGGAGATAGATCAGGGCAGTGATGAAAAAGTCAAATAAAACAGATAGTATTTATTATTTCTATGGGAAAAATACAGAACATTAATATTATCAATTTGCCAAAAACCAAAAATTTTAATAATAACACCAGGAAAAACACGGATTGCTTCCCTGAAATCGAAGAGGTCCGGCCCATAACCCTGAAATGAGGAAGAAAACCATGGGGTATTATCCCGGCAGACAATGAGTGAATGAGAACAGCGCTGCCCGTGTCCGGCAGCAGCTGATTGTTCCCGGGAAAAAAGGGGGGACCGTGACCTGACGGCTGATGCATCCTTTCCTTTGATTCCGGGTGATATGTGACCAACAAAAGATCACCCTGTGGAGGGAAAGATATGATGCCGGAAGCAATTCAATTGACCCGTTCTTCCAACGGGATCAGCGAAAAAGTCAAACAACTCATCCCGGACGGCAATCTGTCGGCCTGCCTGACCTGCGGTACCTGCACCAGTGGTTGTCCTGCCACGGGTCTGATGGATATGGATCCCAGAAAATTTCTGCGTATGGCGGTTTTCGGCCTGGACCGGGAACTGGAACGTCATCCCTGGGTGTGGGCCTGCACCATGTGCAAACGCTGCTATGATGTCTGCCCCATGAAGCTCAACATCCCCCAGCTCATCTATTATCTGCGTTCCCAGTGGCCCAGAGAGGATCGGCCCAAGGGCATCCTGGGGTCCTGCGACCACCATGTGCGCTCCCGGGGCGGAGCCATGGGGGTTCCCCTGGAAGACTTTCAGTTCACGGTGGAAGATGTGGCTGAAGAGTGCAGAGAACAGGAGGGATTCGAAGATCTTACCGTGGACCTGGACCGGGACGGGGCCTATTTCGCCCTGAACCAGAACTCCCGGGAACCGGTGACCGAGCCGGATGAACTGATGCCCCTGTGGAAGATCCTTCACAAGGCCGGGGCCGACTGGACCTATTATTCCGACATGTGGGGGGGAGAAAACTACTGCATGTTCCTGGCCGATGATGCATCCTGGGAAAAAATCGTCCGGGCCCAGGCCGAACATATCGACAAACTGGGCTGCAAGGTGTTTCTCAATACGGAATGCGGCCACTCTTTTTATGCGGTCTGGGCCGGTCTCCAGCGTTTCAACATCCCCCACAAATTTGAATTCAAAAGCATTGTGGAATATTACGCCCGATGGATCCGGGAGGGAAAACTGCCCGTCACATCCGGCTGGAATACGACCGGTATCAAATTCACGGTCCAGGATCCCTGCAATGTGGTGAGAAAATCGCTGGGAGACTGGTTTGCCGATGACCTGCGGTATGTGGTCAAACAGGTGGTGGGGGAAGACAATTTTGTGGAAATGGCCCCCAACAAATCCAACAACTACTGCTGCGGCGGCGGGGGCGGTGCCCTCCAGGCCGGTTACACGGATGAACGCAGACAATACGGCAAAACCAAGTTCGACCAGATCCAGGCCACCGGGGCAAATTATGTGGTGACGCCATGTCACAACTGCCATGCCCAGATCGAAGATATGGCCCATGCCCATGGCGGTGACTATTACACCGTGCATCTGTGGACCCTGATCTGTCTGTCCTTAGGCATTCTGGGTGAAAACGAACGCACCTATCTGGGACCTGACCTGGCCGAATACGGGCTTTGATACAAAGGAGAGATTTTATGGGTATTCCCATTTCCAAAGCATCTGATTCCAAAGCACCCGATTCCCCGGTGGGCGCGGTCCTGGTGGCCGGCGGCGGTATTGCCGGCATCCAGGCGGCCCTGGACCTGGCGGATTCCGGATTTTTCGTTTACCTGGTGGAGCAGGGTCCGGCCATCGGCGGCGTCATGGCCCAGCTGGACAAAACCTTTCCCACCAATGACTGTTCCATGTGCATCATGTCCCCCAAACTGGTGGAGGTGGGACGGCACATCAACATCGAACTGGTTACCCTGGCCGAGATCCGTGACATACAGGGACAGAAAGGCAATTTTTCGGTTGAGGTTTTTCAGAAGGCCCGGTACGTGGACCTGGATAAATGCGTGGGCTGCGGGGCCTGTGCGGAAAAATGCCCCAAAAAAGTGGCGGACGCTTACAACCAGGGGCTGGATAAGCGAAAAGCCATCTATGTCCCCTATGCCCAGGCTGTTCCCCTCAAATATGTCATCGATCCGGTGCACTGCATCAAGCTGACCAAAGACAGGTGCGGCATTTGCGAAAAAGTGTGCCCCGCCGGTGCCGTCAATTTTCAGGATACGGATAAAACTATTACCCTGCAGGTGGGGGCCGTGATTCTGGCTTCCGGGTTCGAGGCCTACCATCCCGGTGATTCGCCGATGTACGGATGGCACCAGCTCAAGGATGTGGTGACCTCCCTGGAATTCGAACGGCTGCTGTCGGCATCCGGCCCGAAAAAGGGCCATGTCACCCGCCTGTCCGACGGGGCCCAACCCTGTCACATCGCCTGGCTGCAATGCGTGGGCTCCAGGGACATCAACCAGTGCGACAATGCCCACTGCTCGTCCGTGTGCTGCATGTATGCCATCAAACAGGCCATCATTGCGAAAGAACATGACCCCTCCCTGGCATGCACCATTTTTTATATGGACATGC
>JAWOEP010000103.1:0-3251 GCA_046482705.1 Desulfotignum sp. | reverse complement strand
GGTTTTTTAAGTTTTGAGATGGTCACCAAAGGCTGCTCCATGGTCTCGATCCACGCCTGGTATTCCATGGGGGTTTTGCCGGCCAGTTCGTTCACATCAATGCCGGCGCAGAAAGCCTTGCCGGACCCTTTGAGCAGGATCACCCGCACCCCGGGGTCTGCATCCAGATCCAGCAGTGCCTGGTTCAGTTCCTGTGCCATGCGAATACTGAAGGTGTTCATCTGTTCGGGCCGGTGCAAGGTGATCATTGCCACATGGTTGTCTTTTGTTTGTGTCAAAATGTCTTGAAATGCCATTATTTACTCCTTTCCTATTAAAAAAATGCCATAGGTGGCAAACAGATTGGGCAGAATGTTTACCATTGTCCCCTGGAGGTGATGGTTTCTGGTGTTGATGGCGGCTTTTTTTAAAATGGTGAACCCGGCCTGCCGGGCAAAGTTTTCAAAATCTCTGAGGCTGAGTACCCGGATATTGGGGGTATTGTACCATTCATAGGGCAGCTCCTTTGTGACCGGGGCGCAGCCGGTGAACATCAGCTGGGTGCGGGTCCGGTAATGGCCGAAATTGGGGAAACTGACCACGCACTTGCCGGCTACCCTGAGCATGGACTGGATCAGAAAAACCGGATCATATACCTGCTGAAGTGTCTGGGAGCAGATGGCATAGTCAAAAGCATGGTCAGGGTAATCAATTATTTCGGTGTTGATATCCCCCTGGAGCACGGAAATGCCTTTTTCAATGCAGGTGACTATTTTGGATTCTCTGATCTCAATACCCCGTTCCTTCACTTGTTTTTTCTGTTTGAGCCAAAACAGCAGGTCCCCTTCACCGCAGCCCAGCTCAAGCACCCTGGATCCGGGAGAGATCCAGGAGGCTATGATCTGTAAATCATACCGCAGCGGATGCATGGGTGATACTCCTTAAAAAGCCTTTCATCAGGTTGTTCAGTTTTTCATTGGGCAGTAAAAATGCGTCATGGCCCCACTGGGCTTCAATTTCACAGAAACTGACATCCAGGTTGCTCTTTTTCATGGCAGTCACCATTTCCCTGGACTGGTAGGTGGGGTACAGCCAGTCCGATGTATAGGATACCACCAGAAATCTGGCTGAGCATTTGGAGAACGCCTTTACCAGGGAGCCTTTGCCGTGTTCACGGGCCAGGTCGAAATAGTCGGCCGCCTTGGTGATATAGAGAAACGAATTGGCATCGAACCGCTCGATGAACTTGTTGCCCTGGTACTGGAGATAGGATTCCACCTGGAATTCCGCCCCGAATCCAAAGCTCAAAGCACTTTTGTTCTGGAGGCGGCGGCCGAATTTCATGCGCATGGATTCATCTGACAAATAGGTGATGTGGCCGATCATCCGGGCGATGGCCAGTCCCATGCCCGGTTTGGTTTTACCGTAATAATGTCCGTTGCACCAGTTGGGATCTGCCATGATGGACTGCCGGGCCACCTCGTTAAAGGCAATGGCCAGAGCGGAATGGCGGCAGGTGGAGGCCAGGGGTATGGCCGATGCCACCATGTCCGGATACCGCACGCACCATTCCAGCACCTGCATGCCCCCCACCGATCCCCCCACCACCGCCAGCAGACGCGCAATGCCGAGATGGTCCACCAGGGCTTTCTGGGCCCGGACCATATCCCCGATGGTGATCATGGGAAAATCGGTGCCGTATTCTTTTTTGGTGGCCGGATTGACGGAAGCCGGTCCGGTGGATCCCATGCAGGAGCCCAGGATATTGGAGCAGATGACAAAATATTTGTCCGTGTCAATGCCTTTGCCCGGTCCCACCATGATGTCCCACCACCCGGGCTTGGCATCCTCTGCCTTGTAGCAGCCGGCCACGTGGGAGTCGCCGGACAGGGCATGGAGCACGAAAACAGCGTTGGATTTATCCTGGTTCAATGTGCCGCAGGTTTCATAGGCAATGGTGACAGGGTTTATCGACGCGCCGCTTTCCAGAGAAAACGGATCCTTGGGTCCGGCAAAGGTGAAAAACTGTTTTTCCACCAGGCCCACGGAGGCACCGTTCCGGTCATGGCCGATATACTCACTCATGGTCACACCTTTTCAAGGGCGGACGACAGATCACCGCAGATATCCTCAATGTGCTCTATCCCCACGGAAAACCGCAGCAGACAGGGATCGGCCAGGCGGTCTTTCAGGTCCCGGGGAAAGGAAACATACTGGGATGAATAGGGGTGGATGATCAGGGTCTTGCAGTCCCCAAGGTTTGCCAGGTTCAGAATCATGGACAGGTTGTCCACCAGCCGGAAACAGGCATCCTGGTCTGCCAGACCGAATGTCAGCATGGTGCCGAACCCTTTGCCGCCGAACTGTTTTTTTGCCATTTCGTGGCAGGGGTGGTCGGAAAATCCGATAAAATTGACCCATTTCACTTTGGGATGTTCCTGCAGAAACCGGGCCGTCTGCAGGGCATTTTCCATGTGCCGTTCCATGCGCACCCCCATGGTGGCCAGGCCCAGGACCGTTAAAAACGAATGAAACGGGGCTGCGGTGGTGCCGAAATTGACATGGTGTTCTTTGAACATGCGGTGTAAAAATGCCAGGTTTCCCTTCTGGGCCACAAACGGGGCAAAATCGGCAAACCGGTCCGTGTCCCAGTTGAATGTACCGGCATCCACCACCACACCGCCCAGGGCCCCGCCATGGCCGGAAAAATATTTGGTTGTGGAATGCAGCACAATATCGGCTCCCAGTTCAATGGGCCGGCACAGCCAGGGGGATGCCAGGGTGTTGTCCACCATCAGCGGCACCCCTTTTTCATGGGCAAGTCCGGCGATTTTTTTCAGGTCCGGGATTTCCATGCCCGGATTGGTAATGGTTTCCATGTAGACAAACCGGGTTTTGTCTGTGATTTTTCCTGCAATGTCATCCATATCCAGGGGGTTGGCCAGGTGCACCGTGATGCCGTATTTTTTGAATATACTGGTGAACAAAGCATAGGTGGACATGAACAGAGAAGCGGATGCCACAAACTCATCTCCGGCCCGCAGCAACGTCATGCAGGCATTGCTGATGGCGGCCATGCCCGAAGCAGTGACCACGGCAGCCCTGCCTGATTCCAGGGATGCCAGCTTTTCCTCCAGGAACCGGTTGGTAGGGTTGGTCAGGCGCATGTAGATATGATCAGGCAGGTCCCCGGCAAAGGTCTGGCTCAGGTTGTCTGCGGTGTCATGAAAATGGGCAGCGGACTGAAAAATAGGGGGAAGGGTAGCCCCTTC
>JAWOEP010000270.1:0-10806 GCA_046482705.1 Desulfotignum sp. | reverse complement strand
GGCCGACTTCAGCCAGGATCTTTTTCACCAGGGCATGGCCCAGACCGGTTTTCCGGTACAAGGGGGCCACCACCACCCGGCCGAAACTGATGTTGGCAAACCGGGCACCGGGCGCAAGTATCCGGGCATAGGCAGCCAGGGTGCCGTCCCGGGCACGGCCGGTGAGATGCAGGGTGTCCGGCAGCACATCTTTGCCGTCCAGTTCCGGATATGCACAGGCCTGTTCCACCACAAACACATCCACCCGGAGTTTGAGCAGTTCATACAGCTGTTTTGCATCCAGGGCATCAAAATGATGTACCTGCCATGCAATCTGGTTGTCGTCTGTCATGTTTTCATGCCTTTTTTCCATTCTCTCCTTGATACCCCATCATCCAGACAAGTGCAAGACCTGAGACCGGCAGATCCAGGGCAATCGCATGGAGATGCGGCATCACCGCACCGCTCATGACCTCGATTGATGGTCTTTTGAAACTCTAGACCCGTGCCGGGCGGTCCCTGTAGGTCTCACCCGTCTGCCATGTTTGACAGGGTGTAGGGCATGCTGCGCTAAACGGCAAAAACTGCGGGCAGGTATGTCCTCAAACAGTTTGCCGTTCTTAACGCTTCACATGCCCAACACCCTGTAACAAACCTGTCAGAATGGGATTCAACCCACAGGGACCGCCCGGCACTCGCCGCTGAGGCTGAATGACAATGCATTATGGAGCTGGCTGAAAATGATTGACATTCCATGAAATGCCTGCCAATTATGGACTGTGAAAATAGTTATGTCACTGGCTGCCCGCCGGACAGGGCGATTTGCTGGATCCAAGCCCCCATCCCGGATGTGTCGGCCGGTATGATAAAGGAGGGCCACCCTTGAAATTTTATGAAAAAGACCGTATGCAGTCCCTGCCTGTAAGGGATGCTGTGGGGAAAATGCTGCTCCATGACATCACCCGGATCGTTCCGGATGTGTTTAAAGGGCCGGCCTTTAGAAAAGGCCATATCATTACTGAGGCAGATGTGGACCAGCTGCTGGATCTGGGCAAGCAGCATGTATATGTGGCCTGCCTCAACGGCGAAATCCATGAGAACGATGCTGCGCTGCGCATTGCCCGGGCTGCTGCAGGAAAAAACATTCTGCTTTCCGATCCCAAAGAGGGCAAGGTGGGCTTTTCCGCAAAAACCTTCGGCCTGCTGAAAATCCATGTGGAAGGTCTGGTACAGCTTAACAGCATACCCGATGTCATCTGTGCCACCATGCACACCAACCAGACCGTGGAGCCGGGGCAGGATCTGGCCGGCACCCGGGTAATCCCATTGTCCATTGATGAAACCCATGTCCTTGCCGCAGAAAAAGTATGTGAAACTTTTTTCCCCGTCATTGACATCAAACCCTTTGCCCGGGTGGATGTGGGAGTGGTGGTCACGGGATCGGAAGTGTTTTCCGGCCGGATCAAAGACGGGTTCGGCCCTGTGGTCCGGAAAAAATTTGAAGCCCTGGGCTCCCGGGTCCTGGATAAAAAAATTGTGTCCGATGACATGGATATGACTGTGGCAGCCATCAGAGATTTTGTGGACAGCGGAGCGAAATGTATCGCTGTCACCGGGGGCATGTCTGTGGATCCAGATGACCTCACCCCTGCCGCCATCAAAAAAGCCGGCGGTGAGGTGGTGTTTTACGGGGCACCGGTACTGCCCGGCGCCATGTTTCTGCTGGCCTATATCCAGGATATGCCGGTGATCGGCCTGCCGGGATGCGTCATGTATTACCGGGCCTCTATTTTCGATCTGGTGGTACCCCGGCTGCTGGCAGGAGAAACCGTCACCCGCAAGGACATCATCCGCATGGGCCACGGCGGGTTCTGCACCTCCTGCAAAACCTGCCGGTATCCGCAATGCAGTTTTGGAAAATAAAATATGGAACTTTTAAACCGGCATATACTGGACTGCCTGAAAAAAGGCGATCCCTTTGCCCTGGCCGCCATCATCAGCCATAAAGGCTCCACCCCCAGAACATCAGGCTCCCGCATGATCGTACTCCCGGACCGCACCATTCTGGGCACCATCGGCGGAGGACTTATAGAAGCACAGGTCATGGATACCTGCCTGGATCTTATTCCCGAAAAAACATGCCGGGTCCGGTCCTTCACCCTGAACCAGGAATTGAAAGACGGTCTGGACATGGTCTGCGGCGGCAACCTCACTGTTCTCATGGAAACCCTTGTGCCTGAACCGGAACTGATCGCTGTATACCAGGCCCTGGTGGAACAGGAACAGGCCGGTAAAAAAGGGGTCCTGGTTTCGAAAATTTCCGGCACAAGCCAGGGGGAATTTACGGTACAAAAAAGCCTGGTGCTGCCTGATGCCACGGTGACAGGGTCTTGCATCATCCCCAAACCCCTGCTGGATGACATCTGTGACAACCGCTTTTCAGGCAGTTTTCCCATCATCCATTCCGCGGGCCTGGAAGAATACATCATTCAGCCCCTGGTTCCGGCTGACACCATCTTTATTTTCGGTGCCGGACATGTGGGGTTACAGCTGGCACAGATGGCGCATCTCACAGGCTTTTCCACGGTGGTGATCGATGACCGGGAGGAATTTGCCAACCCAAAGCGCTTTCCCCATGCCCGGTCAGTCCGGGTGGTAACGGATTTTGCCAGGGCTTTTGAGGGCCTTACCATTGATAACCATTCTTATATCGTCATTCTCACCAGGGGCCACCTCCATGACCAGACAGTTCTGGAAGAGGCCTTGCGCACCCATCCCGCCTATATCGGGATGATCGGCTCCCGGACCAAACGGGACAAGATCTATGCCAATCTCCGGGAAAAAGGCATTCCCCCGGATGCTTTGGACGCGGTATATTCCCCTGTGGGCCTTTCCATTGGCGCCCAGACCCCGGCGGAAATCAGTGTCAGCATCCTGGCCCAGATCATCCAGATCAGAGCCGGGGCATAACCAATATCCAGGGGCAAGTGTTTTACGTTTCACCGCCGGAATTCTTTTTTCCTTGACAACCCGGGTATCTAAATTTATCATATGAACAAATGTTCAGATGATAACCCCTTAAACATGTACCAGGCAATTGCTTGTTATGGAAAAAATATTAAATATGATGTATGATATTCTGGCTGCATCCTGGGACCTTTACCTGGATGTGGCCATCTTTATGCTGTTCGGCTTTTTCATTGCCGGACTGCTGTATGTATTTTTCAAGGCAGACCAGATCAAGCGCCATCTGGGCACGGGAAAAATCAAACCGGTGTTTTTGTCCGCCCTTTTCGGTATTCCCCTGCCCTTGTGTTCCTGTGGGGTGGTGCCTGTTGCTGCCAGCCTGAAAAAACAGGGCGCCAACAGCGGGTCTGCCCTGTCTTTCATGATTTCCACCCCGGAATCCGGTGTAGATTCCATCGCGGTTTCCTGGGCCATGCTGGACCCGGTCATGACCGTTATCCGCCCGGTGGCAGCGTTTATCACTGCTGTATCCACAGGGATTGCCCAGAATTTTTTCGGCAGTGAAACCCCTGACAAAAAAAAGCCGGATCTGATAAAAGAAACCGGCGGGTGCGGCTGTGCCGGCGACACCTGTGCAGCTGCACAGAAAAATCCTGAACTGCCGCTTTTGCCGCGGCTGAAAAACGGACTGACCTACGCATTCGGGGAACTTTTGTCCGACATTGCAAGGCCTTTTGTCATCGGCATGCTCATTGCCGGGGCCATCACCTTCTTTTTTCCGGAAGATCTGACAGCCTGGGCCAATGAACACACATTTTTATCCATGCTGGTCATGCTGGCTGCAGGTATCCCCATGTATGTGTGCGCCACATCCTCCACCCCCATTGCAGCGGCCCTCATCCTCCAAGGACTCAACCCCGGCGCAGCCCTGGTGTTTCTGCTGGCAGGTCCGGCCACCAATGCCGCTACCATCAATATTGTGAAAAACATTTTCAACACCCGGGCTCTGGTGATTTATCTTTTCATGATTGCGGTGTGTTCTCTGGCCATTGGATTTTTTGTGGACTGGTTATATGGATTCATGCACCTTACCCCCCAGGCCCTGGTGGGACAGGCTGCAGAAGTCATTCCCGGCTTTCTGCAGCTGGCCGGTGCCATAATTTTGACCATTCTGCTGGTGATCCACGGTATAAACGGTCTCAGACAGATGATCCAGACCCGGCGGTATTCTCATGCCCGGTGACACTGTCCAGGCAGAGGCAGGTGCCTGGAAACCACCGCAGCTTGAAAAACAAAAAAACCTATCCAAAAATGCACTGATTGTAATCCCTGCATTGACGTGGACAGCCAAACAGGCATAGTATACAGAGCAGCACCGCTTACCATGGTGCTGCTTTTTTATTGGTTTCAAACAGAAAACCCCTTTTTCGGGAGGTTTTTTTGGATATTCAGATCTCGGATATTGATAAATCCTTTGATGACAGCGGCAGCCGGCGGATTATATTCCGCAGGGCATCGGCCCGGTTTCTCTCCGGCAAAATCAGCGTCATTGTGGGCAGAAGCGGGGTGGGAAAAAGTTCTCTTCTGAACCTCATCTCCGGTATCGACCTGCCTGACAAAGGCTTCATTCAGGTGGGAGACCACTGTATTTCCTTCATGAACGATACCGCCAGGACCCTGTTCAGAAGACGGCATATCGGGTTTATCTACCAGTTTTTCAACCTGATCCCGGTGCTCACGGTTCTGGAAAATGTTACCCTGATTGCCGAACTGGACAAAGTGCCGCAAAAAACCTGCCGCCGCCAGGCCCAAAATCTCCTGGAACAGGCAGGTCTCTGGGACCGGCGCCATGATTTTCCAGAGACCCTGTCCGGCGGGGAGCAGCAGCGGGTGGCCATTGTCCGGGCCCTGGTGAATGACCCGGATCTGGTGCTGGCGGATGAACCCACCGGCAACCTGGACCAGGAAACCGGCGCAAGGATCATGGAGATGATATCCACTCTGGCCCGGAAAAAAAACAAGACCCTGATCATGGTAACCCACAGCCCGGATGCCGCAGCCTGGGCAGACCAGATCTTTTCCGTGGGCAGCGGAATCCTGACACCCATGGACAGTGACACCCATGGGTAACCGCCCTTTGATTCTTTTTTGTCTGCGCCACAGCCGGCGGCACCTGGTGCGGACCCTGCTTTTGGTTTTCGGCATTGCCATGGGGGTGGCCGGGGTGGTGGCCATTGACATTGCAAAAACGTCGGTGGGAAAATCCTTTGACCTGTCCACCCAGGCCCTTGTTTCCCGGTCCACCCACCAGATTACAGGCACCGGTCTGGAAATTCCCCAGCAGGTCTTTACCGACCTCCGGACAGATCTGGGCATCCATCGATCTGCCCCGGTGATTTCCCGGCATGCAAAAGTGTCTGAGCTGGGAGACCGGATCGTCACCCTCCTGGGGGTGGATCCGTTTTCTGAAACCCATTTCAGGAACCTGCACCTTTCGCCGGGAGAACAGGACCTGTCCGGTATCATGACCGGATCCAACGGGGTGTTCATCTCACGGAGCCACGCACGGAAATACAACCTGGATATCGGCAGCGCCCTGAACATTTTTCTGGGAAGCCGCAAAACAGCTGTCACCATTGCCGGATTTCTGGACAGTGAAAACAGTGTTGCCGGCCGGATGCTGGAAGGACTGGTGGTCACCGATATTTCCCTTGCCCAGGAGATCCTTGAAATGGAAGACCAGATCACCCGCATCGACCTGGTTCTGGACCGGAATACCGCAGCAGAAAAGATTCGGAATCTTCTCGGAGAAGGACTTTTCCTGGTTGAAACCGACCAGCAGAACACAGCGGTTCGCGGGCTGTCTTACTCCTTTGAAACCAGTCTGACCGCCTTTTCCATGCTGGCCCTGTTCATGGGCATTTTTCTCATCTACAACACCGTGTCTTTTTCCATAACCCGGCGGCACAGGCTCCACGGCATTCTGCGGGCCATCGGTGCCACCCGGTCCAATATCTTTTTCACGGTGATGGCCGAGGTCATGGTGTATGCGGTGATCGGATCAGTTTTCGGGGTTCTGCTGGGGATCCTGCTGGGCAAAGGGGCGGTTCAGGCCGTGATTGCAACCGTATCAGAGATGTATTTCACCCTGACTGTCAGCCAGACCCATATTTCCGGATTTACCATTGCCAAAGGCTTGCTGGCCGGCATCCTTGCCGCTTTTGTATCCGGTTTTTTCCCGGCCCTTTCCGCTGCCGGGACCCGGCCTGTCAGCCTCATGCACCGCACCATGTCTGAAAAAAGATTCAACCGGGTGGTTCCCTGGCTGTTCATCTGCGGTCTGCTCATCCTGGCCGCAGCCGCTTTATTGATGCGCACCGCCACCCCCCATGCGGGTTATGATTTTACCGGGCTTTTCATGATATTTTTCGGTGCAGCTTTGCTGACCCCCCTGCTCATCCGCATCATGGTGAGGATATTGCTGGCCGGGGGCATGGCATCTTTGGGGATGATGGTCAAAATGGCCCTGAGAAACATCACCAGATCTTTGCGCCAGACCAGCGTGCTCATGGCCTCCCTCATGGTGGTCACCGCGGTCTTTATCGGCATCGAGGTGATGACCGGCAGTTTCAGGCTCTCCATCATCCAGTGGGTGGATGACCATATCGGCGGTGATATCCATGTATCATCAACAGACCCGGTCACCCAGTCTCTGGATATGGACCTGGTGGAAAAGATCCGGCAACTTCCCCGGGTAGCGTCTTTGTCTGCCTACAATATCCACCCGGTATTTTCCCGTGCGTCAGGAAAGGTGCATTTGTTTTCCTACCGATCGGACCAGTCGGTCAAACGCTGGTCCTGGACAGCGGCACCAGAAGAGGAACTGGACACGCTGCTGGAAGAGGGATGGATCTTTATATCGGAAATTTTTGCACAGCGCCACCATGTAATGCCCCGACAGGGAGCTGCGGTTACACTGGAAACCCGAAAAGGCCCGGTTACCTTTCAGGTGGCCGGTATATTCCGGGATTTTTTCATGGGTGGCGGCCGGGCAGTGGTATCCCCGGAGACCATGGCCCGTTACTGGGGACATGATGACATCACGTCTCTGCAGCTGTTCCTGGCATCCGGCACCCCGGCGGAACCCGTGATGGATACCATCCGGCAGATGCTTGACCGGGAAGACATGATAGAGATCAGATCCGGCAGTGCTATTAAACAAAGCATCCTGGCAGTGTTTGACAACACCTTTATCATCACTTCCGCCCTCCAGGTGCTCACCGCGATTGTGGCCCTCACCGGTATTTTGAATGCGGTAATGGCCCTGCTGCTGGAGCGCACCAGAGAAATCGGTATTTTGCGGGCCTGCGGCACATTGACCGGCCAGGTCAGGCAGCTGCTGCTCCATGAATGTTTTTTCTACGGCCTGATCTCCGGGATCATGGCCATCCCCCTGGGAACGGCCCTGTCCTGGGTCCTGATTCATATCATCAACCAGCGTTCATTCGGATGGACCTATGACATGGTCCTCACCCCCGGCGTATTTTTCCAGGCCATTGCACTGTCATCTGCCGCAGCCCTTGCTGCCGGCATATTTCCCGCCCTGGCTGCCGGCAGAACCCACATTCCCACTGCCCTGCACATGGAGTGATCATGCGGTATACTGAAGTCATATTACTCTGCCTGACCCTGATCTTTCCTGCGCTGTTTGTATGGGGCTGTGTCTCTCCGGAAGATACGGAGCGCATCGACATTGCCCGGGCATTGTCCGATGCCCGAAACAGTGACTGCTTTGACACGGTGACCGGTCCCGAACCTTTGGATTTCCCGAAAGATGCCGGACCCCATGAGAATTTCCGCACCGAATGGTGGTATTACACCGGCAACCTGACCACTGCCCGGGGACGGCATTTCGGGTATCAGCTCACCTTTTTCCGCCAGGCCCTGTCCTGTGACCCGGTGACAGGGGATTCCCAATGGCGTACCCGGCAGCTGTATTTTGCCCACTTCGCCCTCACCGATACCCGGAACAAGGCATTTCATGCCTTTTCCCGAATGAACCGTCAAAGCCTGGGCATAGCCGGCAGCCGAGCACAGCCTTTCACAGTATGGGTGGACAACTGGCAGGTCAAAGAAACAGGCTCACACCTGTTCCTGAATGCTGTATCAGATGACATCACCCTGTCTTTGACCCTGGAACAGGAAAAACCCCCCATATTCCAGGGGGACCGGGGGTATTCAAAAAAAGGACCCGGGACCGGCAATGCCTCGTTTTACTTTTCCCTGCCCCGGCTGCACACACAGGGCACCATTACTGTCGGGGAGACCCGGTTCCAGGTGACCGGCAACTCATGGTTCGACCATGAGTGGAGCACCACGGTGCTGGGAGACGATGTCCAGGGATGGGACTGGTTTTCCGCACACCTGGATGACGGCCGGGACTTGATGGTCTGCAGGATCAGAAAACCGGACGGCACATCCAACGGATTTGGATTCGGGAGCGTCTCCTTTGCCGACGGCACTTATGCGATCCTGTCGGAAACAGATTTTATCCTCACCCCCAAAGCCCGCTGGAAAAGTGCGGAAACCGGCAAGCGCTATCCGGTTCAGTGGCAGATCAGCATCCCGGACCACAACCTGGATCTTTCGGTCACCCCAGTGATGGAGAACCAGGAGCATACCCATGCCTTTGCCTACTGGGAAGGGGCCATGCACTTTTCCGGCCCTGGTGTCCAGGGCATGGGATACCTGGAAATGACCGGTTACTGAAATACAACGCAAGCTTTCAAAACAAAACTGTATCCAGGCAGGATACATACCCTGTATCTTTCAAATGGGTAAAATCCCGCATTTACCCACCCGGCCTCTGCAGCGTAAAGTGAATTAAATTCATACTACCGAGGAGATCTTCCATGAAAAAAAACAACAGTTTAAGGTATGTCATCCTGGCTCTGGTTCTATTTCTGGGCCTTTTGTGGTCATTGGTCTCGGCTTCCCAGCAGGAAAACAGCTACCCCAACTCCCGCTTTGTGGCATATCCCCATTGGCTCAAGGCCCATCTGGATGATACAGATCTGGTCATTGCAGATGTAAGAACGGATGATCATTTTGACGGGGCACTGATCCCCGGTGCCATAAGGCTTCCCTGGTCTGCGTTTCAGGTGAATGATATCGGCAATGATGTGGCATCGTCTTTCATCGGTATTGCCCGGGCCCAGGATATCCTTGGTCGTCACGGCATTACTCCCAAAGATACCATCGTTCTTTACGACTCGGTGGAACGGGACGGCGGCGCCACCGCATCCTATGTTTTCTGGGTTCTGGATATCCTGGGACATGAAAACAAAAAAATCCTTGTGCGCGGCATTGATGGATGGAAAGATGCCGGCTATGACCTGGTGACCACGCCTGGTGAAACAAAACCGCTGCTTTATCAGGCACGTGCAGAAAACATACAAAATCACCAGCTGATTAGCGGTGATTTTGTTTATAAGCAGCTCGGCGATTTCTGTTACCAGATCATCGATGTGCGCTCGCAAGAGGAATATATTGGTGAAAAAGGTACCAAAGGCCTTGACGGCACCCCATTGAAACTGGGGCATATCCCGACAGCTGTAAACATCAACTATCAGGATGCATGGACAGATATGGACACAAAGGCTGTTAAACCCTATGCACAGCTCCAGAATCTTTACGCAGGCCTGGATGCATCCAGGCCTGTGATTGTTTACTGCAATTCAGGAAGACGCAGTTCCTTTTCCTATTTTATATTCCGGTTGATGGGATTTGACAGGGTGTACACCTATGAACAGTCTTGGAAAGAGTGGGGGAATCCGGACAAATTTTTTCCAGTGGAAACCAGGGAAAACACATTGGCAGGCAGCATGCTGCCCACCCCTTCAACACCAGCCCGGACCGCCTCAAGCCGGAAATCTGCCGGAAAAACATCACAAGACAGATCCGGTTCAGGCAAACCTGAAGGCGGTTATATGTCATGCGGAGGCTGATCATGGATAAAAAAAATATCTCTCTTTTATATTGGCCATGGCTTCCGGCTGCATTTGCTCTGGCAGGCATCATTGTATTTATTTTTGCTACATTCGGGCCGCCGGCCTCCTCCAGCGGTTTTGTCAGCTTAATCAAAGGGGCTGTCCAGACGGTTGCACCGGAGTATGTTGAAAACAACCCCCATTATACCACGATGCCTGACACCGGTTCATGGCTCTTTGCCTTTGTTCTGGGAATGGCCATCGGTGGTTTTGCTGCCGGCCGCACCGGCAGAATACCGGTAAAAGATATTCCGGAAATATGGGAAAAACGGTTCGGGAACAGCCGGATCAAAAGATTTTCAGCCACCTTTGCCGGTGGATTCATCATACTTTTTGCCTCCAGACTGGCAGGCGGCTGTACCCTTGGGCTGTTTATTTCCGGATCAACACAGCTGGCTGTCAGCGGGTTGTATTTCGGGGTGCTTATCTTTGCCGTTGCCATGGTCACGGCCCGCCTTGTCTACGGCAGCACAGGAAAGGAGGAATAATGGGTTCAGATATATGGCTGGGGTTATTCTCCGGCATTGCCTTTGGATTTGTGATCCAGCGCGTCGGCGTTCAAGATGGCGGCAGCGGCGAAATTGTGCGTCGTGGCATGGAGGTGATTTGTGTGTTGCCAGCCCGGGACACCGTCACACTTGACGCTATTATTCCCTCGAGGCCCCTGGCTGATTCGTTTGGTGATCAGCTATTGCCTGCAACGCGCTGGTACCAGGCGCAAATGTTGGGAGAAGACCGCGTCGCAGGCTACACGGTGGTAAAAATTGCCTTGAACGCCAAGGACGCTTACCGCTACAGCTATCGCTTGTGG
>JAWOEP010000257.1:0-4381 GCA_046482705.1 Desulfotignum sp. | reverse complement strand
CGCGACCGGGCTTGTTCGGACGAGTCCGAGGCGAGGCCCGACTGCGTGCCCGGGTGCAAAAGAAGAAATTGTTGAGCGGATTGTTGCCATTGTCAACAATGATATTATCACCCTGTCTGAACTCAATAAAGCCACCCGGCAGTTTAAGGAGCGGATTGCCGCATCGGATAAATCCCGGGCCGACAAAGAGGAGATGATCCAGTCTGTTGAGCAGGATATCCTTCATAAAATGATCGACCGGATACTGACCAGTCAGGAAGCATCCAGACACCAGATATCGGTTTCTGATGCCGACATCCAGTCTGCCATAGAAAATTTCAAGCAAACCAACAACATGGACCAGGAAAGCCTTGAAAAAGGACTTGAAGGGGAAGGGATAACCTGGGAAGACTACCAGGAACGGATCAGAGAAGACCTCTTGCAATCCATGCTGATCAACAGGGCGGTCCGGTCCAAAGTGATTATCACCCGGGAAGATATTGAAACCTACTATGAACAGCATGCAGACAAATTTACAGGGGAAAAAAAATACAAGCTGCGCAATATTCTTTTGGATACGGAACAGGCTATCCAGGAAGTTGTTTCCAGACTTGACAAGGGCCTGTCTTTTCAGGAAGCTGCCCGGCGGTATTCCCTGGCCGCCAATGCAGATGAAGGCGGAGATCTCGGGGTCTTTGCCATTGATAATTTCAATGATGCCATCAGGGAAGCTGTCCTGCCCTTGGAAAAAGGAGAGTATTCCCGGGTGATCCGGGCCGGCCAGGGATACCAGATTATCTATGTGGAAGACATCCTGGTTTCCGGTGGCAAAACCCTGGAGGAGGCAAAAGATGAGATCCAGGATATTTTGTACCGGAAACAGGGAGAGGAGAAATTTGCCCAATGGATTGACTCTTTGAAAAAAAATGCCCATGTGAAAATCATGCTGTAAGCTCTATCTAACAGCTAAAAGCTAACAGCTAAAAGCTAAAAGCTAAAAGCTAACAGCTAAAAGCTAAAAGCTAACCGGAAATGATCATGTCTGATTTCAGAACAAATGCCATTTTGCTGCGCAAGATTGAATACGGGGACCATGATCTGATTGTTACTTTTATGACCCAGACCAGAGGGAAAACCACGGTAATGGCAAAAAATGCCAAAAAAAGTGTGAAACGGTTTTCCGGTGCCCTGGATCTGTTTTCCCTTAACCATATCCAGGGTACTTTTCCCAAAAAGAACAAAGATGCCCTGGTGACCCTGGCCCAGACAGACCTGGAAAACGGATTTGCCAATATCCGGTATGATATATTTAAAACCGCCTATGCCAGTTACTGGGTGGAGATGACCCATCTGTGGCTGGAAGAGGGCAGGGCCCAGCCCCGGCTGTATGACCTGCTGGTATTTTCCCTTGACATGCTCAACCGCTCTGATATGCCCAAAGAGGTGTTGAGCCTGCTGTTCCAGATCCGGTTCATGAGCATTTCCGGATTTGCCCCCAATATGCACCGGTGTGAAAGCTGCAACACCCTGGTAGACAACATCCCTGTGAAAACCCTGCGGTTTGATTTTCAGGAAGGACGTATTATCTGCCCCGGGTGCCGGGTCAACGGTTCCGGCTACGGCATGGATGTATCCAAGGGCACCTTGAAGCAGTTGTTCTGGATGAACACCACAGATATGCAAAGAGCCGACAGGATACGGTTTTCCAGTTTTGCCGTCAAAGAAGGCCAGCTGCTTTTAGAATCGTTTATTCCTTTTCACATCGGACAAGAGTTCAAAAGTTTAAATTTTTTACGGCGGTTGCGGCAGGAACAATGGATTTAAGCCGGATTCTGGAAAAAAAACAGGTGCGCTCCTCGGTTCCCTGCCGCGTGGATTTCGGCGGTACCCTGGATATTTCCACTTTTTATCTGCCCCTGGCACATCTCAACCCCGCAGGGTTTAATATGGCCATAGACCTGCGGACATTTGTTTCCCTTCACCCCCATTGCAGTGGAAAAATCAAGATTTCATCAAAAGGATTTGATACGGCTGAATTTGCGCAGGGGGAAGCACCCTTTGACCATCCCATGGGGCTGATGTTTGCCTGCGCCCAGTATTTCAATGCCCATGGTGTGCATATTCAAATTGCATCCACCTCTCCGCCGCGAAGTGCCCTTGGCGGATCTTCCGCAGCAGCAGTGGCTGTTCTGGCAGCCTTTTATGCGGCCCTGGACAAAAAAACCGACCCAAAACACCTGGCATGGCTGGCCCATTATATAGAATCCAGCGTGGCAGGGGTTGTTTGCGGGGTCCAGGACCAGGCGGCTGCCGCATTCGGCGGGGCCCATCTGTGGGAGTGGAAAATGGGCAAAAACGGGCCGGGATTTGAACGGTTTCCCCTGTTTACATCAGATGCCCAGGCCCGAAAGTTTGGTTCCCACATGCTGGTGGCCTACTGCGGTATCCCCCATGTGTCCAAAGATATCAACAGCCAGTGGGTGCGTTCCTTTGTACAGGGAAAAACCAGAACCATTTTTGCACAGATACTCCACATCACCAGACAGTTTTTCCAGGCCATTCAGAACAGGAATTATACCCTGGCGGCTGATCTGATGAACAAAGAAACCCGGCTGCGCCTTGCCATGACACCGGATGTCCTTGACAACACCGGAAAAATGCTGTTTGAAACGGCAGAACAGCACCGGTGCGGTGCCCGGTTTACAGGGGCGGGCGGGGGCGGATGCCTCTGGTCCGTGGGCAATGCAGATGACATATCCGCCCTGGAAAAAGCATGGCAGGCCCTGCTGCAGGCAACACCCCATGCTGCGTTGCTGGATACACAGATTGATGTCCGGGGAGTCATGATTGAATGATCCCCTGTGCTACTTCAAGCCAGTAGTAATACAAATAAATTTTGAGAATATTCATTACCCGACAAGAGATAAAGGAGAACATATATGGCAGGTTATGATCCTGAGAAAGACAAGAAAATCAAAGAGTGGAAGAACGAAGAAACCGGGCTGCTGATTTCCATTCAGCAGTATGGTGATGGTGAGCCGAAACTGCAGATCGGCCCCAGAATACTGAAGAAAAAAGACGGCACCGATCGGGCCCCCTCCAAGGCGGGCCGCCTGTCTGTGGAAGATGTCATGTGGTTGTATGATATTATTGATGAGGTAAAGGATGAATTATCCGGCCTGGTTGGACCTGAATGAGGCATCCCTTGTGCCGCCCCTGGGTACCAGAAAGGCCCCGGATCTGGGTCCGGTGGCTGTCATGGTTTCCACACCGTCGGATTTCAAACTGTTCAAAGCAGGCATGGCCCGGGACCGGACAGTTCCGTTTTTTTTAAGCAGCCTTATCCTGGATCAGCAGAAAATATCGGTAACCGGTCCTTTTGTGGGATCGGCTTATGCTGCCATGCTGATGGAATCCCTGCAGGCCAGGGGTGTCACCCGGATAATTGTTCTGGGGTGGTGCGGCTCTCTTACGGAAAGCCTGCAGGCCGGGGATCTGCTTTTGCCGACCTCGGCTTTGGTGGACGAGGGTACCTCCCGGCATTATGCCGTTCTGGATCCGGATGTGCCGGCAAGCTTTCCTGATGAAGCACTATCCACATGCCTGGCTGACAATCTTTTTGCGCAGGGTGTGGCCTTTACCAGGGGGGCGGTATGGACCACAGATGCCATTTACCGGGAAACACCCAAAAAAATTGCCTGGTTTAAAAGCCAGGGCGCTGTTGTCGTGGAAATGGAATGTTCTGCTCTGTTTTCCGTGGCTGCATTCCGCAATATTCAGGTTACGGCCCTGCTGGTGGTATCTGACAGCCTGGCTGCTGGAAACTGGGCCCCGGGCTTTAAAAAACAGCGGTTTAAAACCGCACGTCAGGATGCCTGCCGGGCGGCCCTGTCATTTGCCCGGACACTGGTATAACATCCATGCCCTGGCGGGCACAACAAATTATGGAAGCTGTTAGCTTTTAGCTTTTAGCTGTTAGCTGTTAGCTTTTAGCTGTTAGCTGTTAGCTTTTAGCTGAGTACTGATGGCTGACGGCTGACGTCTTTCATAAAAACCAAGGGAAAGGGGGAAAAAGGTTATGGATGAAAAAATTAAAAACCGTGTCAAACAGCTCCAGAAAGCGTTGCATGAACACAATTTTTACTACCATGTCCTGGATGACCCCAAAATTTCCGATGCAGAATTCGACCGCCTGCTTCAGGAACTTAAACTCCTTGAAGAAAAATATCCGGAATTTGTAACCCCGGATTCTCCCACCCGGCGGGTCGGGGCACCGCCTTTGTCCAGCTTTGACCAGGCAGAACACACCATTCCCATGCTCAGCCTGGACAATGCATTTTCAGACCGGGATATCCTGGATTTTGATGCCCGGATCCGAAAAAATACCGGCAGGGATGTCATC
>JAWOEP010000242.1:0-3177 GCA_046482705.1 Desulfotignum sp. | reverse complement strand
TGCGGAAAATCCCTGCATGAACCGGGAATCCCCGCGCACAAGGTCGAGAATACGGGCCTCCTTGCGGGGGCTGCGGTAACACAGAATTTTCAGTTCACCCATCTGGAGGGTGAATTTTTCATGAAAAACAAGCTTGAGCAGCCGGCGTTCTCCTGATTCAAGATGCCTGCACCGCTTGACCCAGTACTTTGGATCCTCAATACCGTAACTTCTCTCCACTTCATCCCGGAAAACCAGATAATGCTGCCGGTCCAGGACAATCACATCTCCGCCGGTGATGCGCATGAAATCACTGGTATCTGTATACACCTTACCGAGTCTGCCCCTGTAGGCATCCGGTTGGAACCGATCCAGAATCTGCCTGACGCTTTCGGACATATCCACCTCTGAAAAACCTGCCTGCGTTTACCTCTTTTCTAAATTTGTCATGGTATTGCCGCCCCGGACGTTGCATAAATTGAATTTGTCTTGAAAAAACCCAGGGTAACACGTAATTATACTTAACATGAATGGCAGGGGAATTCAAAGGAGAAATGGTATTCAACCCCAGGGCAAAAACAAAGAAACAGCAGCAAAAATTTTGCCGGCAAAAAAATTTATGCGACATTGCCATGCCAAGTTTTTTTTCATTGTATGTGCGTTTGCCTTTGCAATACACGGGTGCGCAGGTTTTCCGGAAAAAACAAAAATAACCGCTGTTGCGCCGGCAGAAGAACCGCCCTTCATAATGGGGGCCCAAAAACCGTTTTCCAAAGAAAAAAGCCGGGCTGTAATCGACTGTTTTCAGCAACAGGTCGGACCCACCGACATTCTATCACACCATATCCGGTCTATGGATAAGATTTCAAAAAGCCCCTTCATTTACGGCAACACGGTTACCCTGCTGCGTGACGGCCCGGCAACCCTTGCTTCAATGAAAGAAGCCATCCGCAATGCCAGGGACCATATTCACCTGGAAATATTTATTTTCCGCGATGACGAAGTGGGACGTCCCCTTGCTGACCTTTTGATTGAAAAGCAGGCCCAGGGTGTGCAGGTAAGATTAATCTATGATGGCTTTGGTTCGCGAAAGACTCCAAAACAGTTTTTTGAGCGCATGCGCACGGCCGGTATTGCATTATATGAATTCAATCCATTCTGCCTGCTGGATGTGACAGGTAAATGGAAGCCGCATAACAGAGACCACCGGAAAATAATTGTGGTGGACGGAAAAACCGCTTTTACCGGGGGTATCAATTTTTATCATGTGTATGCAAAAAGTCCGGATGCCGCATCTTCAAGAGACGATGAAGAAACATTGTTCTGGCGGGATACCCAGATCAAAATTCAAGGTCCTGCAGTGGCCGAGTTCCAGAAACTTTTTGTGGAAACCTGGATCCAGGGAAAAAAAGAAAATATTATGCTGCAGCCAAATTTATTCCCCCGTCTCGATGAAAAAGGAAACACCCTTATCCGGATAATTTCCAGCTCGCCTGAACAGCGTATTCCCCATATCTACGCAGCCTATCTTTCAGCAATTTTGCATGCCCGAAAATCCATTTATATCTCCCAGGCATATTTCATTCCCAATACGGATTTGCTTGATGCCCTTTCCCATGCGGTCCAGAAAGGTGTTGATGTCCAGATCATTGTACCCGGGGAAAGCGATTTCTGGATGCCGGTTTATGCCGGGCAGGCATACTACAGCCGATTATTAAAGTCCGGTGTACGGCTTCATGAGATGAAAAGTGCGGTGCTTCATTCAAAAACCATCGTCATTGACGGTGTCTGGTCCATGGTGGGATCGAGCAATATGGATCCTCTCAGCTTTCTGCATATCACCGAAGCCAATGCCGTGATTCTCAGTACTGCTTTTGCAAAAAAAATGGAAGATATGTTCAAAGAAGATCTTTCAAAATCAAAGGAAATTTTTCTGAAGCAATGGCAACAGCGTCCATGGAAGAATCGTTTTCTGGAAAAAATTGCCCGGATATTTGATTACTGGTTGTAACATCTCTGGCTGTACCTGAAATCTTTTTTTAAAATGGGTATTTTCCCCGATTCTTTTAAACGCCCGATTACGATAAAAATTAAGATACCATACACAGCCAAAGGAGGAAGGACAATCAAAAGATTAAGAAAAGTAGAACGGTCCATTGTTCTGGGCTCACGGTATTCAAGTATAATGGCAGTCCTCGGCTCTCTTGTCAGCAGTATATTAATGTTTTTTCTGGGCCTGTACGATATATACCTGGCCTTTATGCAGGGCATCTCACTGCCAAAAGAAGCAACAGAGGGATCGCCAAACTCCCTGGCTGTAATCAAGGTCATTGAAGGCCTTGACCGGTTTTTGATCGCCATTGTACTGCTTTATTTTGCCTATGGCGTGTATTCGCTTTTTATCCGACCGGATGAGGGAGCCAGGGAAAAGAGAGATGAACTGGCCCTGCCTTCCTGGCTCAAGGTAAAAGAAGTCGGGCAACTGAAACAGGTTGTGGCTGAAGTAATTATCGTTATTATCTTTGTCTTATTTCTTCGTGTGGCCCTCCAGGCCTTCCAGAAATCGAACCTGATAATGAGCTGGCAGCAGATTGGCACCCTGCTGGTGTTACCGATTTGCGCCACATTACTGGCCCTTGCATTGAAACTGGTCGAACTGCACCCAAAAAAAACCCGGCGCCCGGAAAAATAAGTCCTGTTTGCTTTTGAATCTATAAGGATAATTTACAGGCCCCGGGTTAACAATACAGGAAAAAATGTATTTGCCGTTGGCAATTTATGTATGAAGTCATGGGGATCAAAAACCCTTTATCACGGAACTCTTATGGCCATCCTGGTAAATACAGGAGATATTATTTCTGCTGGGCAGATGATTGCCCGAGTGGATGCAGAAACTATCAGGGGATGGTGTTCAAAAGCTGACGCCGGATTTTAAAAAAAAAGCAACGACAGCCGTAAAAACTGCCGAAAAGCGGTCAGGTTTCAGCTGTCTTCCGAAGTATCTATTTCACACTGATCGTTCAAATGCAGTTTAAAAACATATACAGCCAGGGCCACAATCGGCACAACCAGGACCAGTCCGATAAGCGGCAGAAGGGTAAAGCTAATTACAGTCATGATCAGGGCAGCAGCAACCAGCATCATGCCAATTGCAAATTTTGAAATTCTCTGGGGCATACAAGAGGAAAGTTTCATGTC
>JAWOEP010000237.1:0-7814 GCA_046482705.1 Desulfotignum sp. | reverse complement strand
AAGCCCTGGACCGGATCGCATACCATGCCGGATACGTAAACCGCAAAGGGTCGGTGGACCTGGGCATCAAGACCCTGGAAGGATCACGGGAGGCAAGCTCCCTGATCCTGGACAGTGCCCTGAAAATAATGGGCTCCCGGGGGTATGGCCTGATGATCGATCACGGCATTGAAACCACCCGGCTGTTTGCCCGGAAAATCACATCCCGGTCACAGTTCCAGCTGGTCACGGATCCTGTGCTCAACATTCTCACCTACCGGGCCGTACCTGCACAGCTGCGGCAGCACCTGGATACTGACCTGTCCCCATCCCGGCGGCAGCAACTGGATGCCTGTCTGGATGAAATCAACACCCATCTCCAGCGGATTCAGCGGGAGGCCGGCAAAAGTTTTGTGTCCAGAACCTGTTTAAAAATCCGCCCCGGCGACAGCCACACGGCAGTGGTGCTGCGGTCAGTCATCATGAACCCTTACACCACCGGTAAAATCCTTGACCAGATCCTGGATGAACAGGAGGCCATCCTGCAGACCATGAAAATTCCCGATCATTTTTAGAGGATCGATTTCATGGCCCCCATATAGGTCCGCAGCTTCCTGCCCACCTTCTCCACAGATGTGGTACTGATGGCGTCATTGACCTGGATCAGCCGGATATTGTCCACGCCTGTGTCTGTGAGATCAAGGCCTTTGCCGATGACATCCACATCTATGGTTTCCATAAATTTTTCCAGCAAAGGAACAGCTGCATGGGAAAACAGATAACACCCGTATTCCGCGGTATCGGAAATCACCACGTTCATTTCATACAGCTTTTTGCGGGCAATGAGATTGGCGATGAGCGGCACCTCGTGCAATGATTCGTAATAGGCGGAATCTGCAACAATACCGGCAGCCACCATGGTATCATAGGCCAGTTCCACCCCGGCCTTGACCATGGCCACCATGAGAATACCATGGTCAAAGTATGCCTGTTCCGGGATGTCCGCCTGCTGGGACACCGCTTTTTCAAAAGGGGTGTCAGCTGTCTGGGCCCGCCATTTGAGAAGGTCGGCATCATCATTGGCCCAGTCTTTCATCATGGTTTTGGAAAAATCTCCGGACATGATGTCATCCATGTGCCGGTTGAACAAAGGGGTGAGGATATCTTTCAGCTCCTCACTCAAATCGTGGGCCATGATTTTGGCAGGATTGGACAACCGGTCCATCATGTTGGTAATGCCCCCGTGTTTCAATGCCTCGGTGATGATCTCCCAGCCGTACTGCACCAGTTTTGAGGCATATCCTTCATCCATGCCTTTTTCCATCATTTTGTCATAGCACACCAAAGAGCCCGCCTGGAGCATGCCGCACAGGATGGTCTGTTCCCCCATGAGATCGGACTTCACCTCTGCCACAAAAGAGGATTCCAGCACCCCGGCCCGGTGTCCGCCGGTGGCGGCAGCATAGGCCTTGGCCAGTTCCAGCCCTTCTCCTCTCGGATCGTTTTCCCGGTGCACGGCAATCAGGGTGGGAACCCCGAACCCCCGTTTGTACTCTTCTCTGACCTCGGTTCCCGGGGATTTTGGGGCCACCATGATCACGGTGAGATCCTCCCTGATTTTCATGCCCTCTTCCACAATATTGAATCCGTGGGAATATGACAGGCAGGCATTTTTTTTCATCAAAGGAATGATGGCTCTGACAACCGGTGTATGCTGTTTGTCCGGGGTCAGATTGATCACCAGATCAGCAGACGGCAGCAGATTTTCATAGGTATCCACAACAAATCCGTGTTCTGTGGCATTTTTCCATGACTGCCGTTTTTCTTTGATGGCCGCATCCCGCAGCGCATAGGAAACATCCAGTCCGCTGTCCCGCAGGTTGAGGCCCTGGTGAAGGCCCTGGGCCCCGCACCCCACGATCACGATTTTCCTGCCTTTCAGGGCATCAACCCCTGAAAATTCGCCTGTGTCCATAAACCGGCACCGGGAAAGCTCCGCCAGTTGCAGGCGCAAAGGCAGTGTATTAAAATAGTTCTCACCCATTTGTATCTCTCCTTGATGTAAAACATGTGCATTTATATTTTTTTTGCGGTGTATTGTGGTCTATTTTTTGTCTTACGTCAAATGAATCGTTTGCAATTTCAGGTTGCATGAATGGGAATGTTCAAAAGCTTCCTGTAAACAATTATATATTTTTCCATCACACTGTATCAAACAGATCCAGTTGTTCTCCTCGGGTTCCATTTCTGATCCGTTCCGGCGCTTTTTCTCCGATTTTTGCTGCTTTGGCAGGGGCAGTATCCCCGATTTCCGTTTTCTCCGGATACGCCGGCCCATCAGCATAATCAACTTCAAAGCTGTTTTTTGCATCCTTTTTCACTGCCAGGAGATGGTTCAGCAGCAGGGCCTTTTCCTGACTGGTGATAACCGGGAAACCGTAATGCCTGTTTGTGTGCTTAACCGGTTTATTGTTTTCCAGCCGCTGTGCTATAAAATCCTTGTGATGCGCCAGCCGCCGGGAAATTACTGTATTTGAAAATGGGACAATGGCATCAGCCCGCAGATCAATGGCAGGGGCAAACCCGGTCTCAATTTCAAAACCCACACTGTTCCTGCCGGCAGTCATAGCTGCCAGGGCGGTTGTGCCGATGCCCATGAACGGATCCAGCACGGTATCTTCTTTGACAGAATACATGCAGATCAGACGGTAGGGAAGCTCAAAAGGAAAAGCACCGCTTCTGAGCCGCAGTGCTGCAGCGGTTATTTTCTGGCGGGTGCCTTTCAGATCCATCCATATGTCGGAAAACCACTGGTTTCTTTCCTCCCAGAAAAACGCACTTTCATGTCGCCGCTGCTTGGCTTCCGGGGTTTTAAACACCCGTTTTCCCCCTTTTCTGACAACCAGGATATATTCATGCTCCAGGGTCACATAGGCACCGGCCGGCAGCATGCCGGAACCCATGAATTTATTTGGGGCATTGGTCTGTTTGCGCCACAGCACGGCCGGCAGCGGGGTAAACCCGAGTGCCAGAAGGCAGGACATGATCCTGGCATGGTTGGGATAGAGCATGAAGTGGCTGTCAAGGGTGCGGGTGGCATCACCGATATTGATGCAGGCAAAGCCCCCCGGCTTCAGCACCCTGTAAATGCCGCGCCATACCCGGTCAAGCTGGCTGTGCATCATCTCATATGCTTCCGGACCGTTTCCCTTTGCCAGGGCTTTTTCCACACCAGGTGCCATTGCGGCAAACACCTGGTCCCACATGGCTATCATGGGATATGGCGGGGATGTTACCACAAGGTCAATGCTGTCTTGTGCAAGTGCCTGCATGTCCCGGGAATCTTCAAACAAAATCTGGTGCTGTGTCTGCATGAATCTGCCTTTTTGTTTTTGGATGCATGCTGCCCGGCAGGCCCGGGATTCATTTTTTCCTGGATTTTTGCCAGACTGCCAGACCGGGTAAAGCGGTTATTGTGTGAGACGAAAATTCAGCATATCAAAGGTTTCCACCATTTTTTGGCCCAGGGCCTGCTGCCGGATCCGGGCGGATTTCACCCGCGCCCGGTCCACGTTTTCTATAGGAATCTTATGGGCGCGGTACCACTGGTCCGGGTTTCCGATAAACGCCAGCAGAATATTCACGGCTTCTTCAGCTGTGCTGCATGACTGAATCAACCTGGGGGTAAAGGCCGGGCCGTATTTTTTGGCTGCAATTTTCCGGGTCTGTTTCTGGGCATGTTCCCACAGGTTGTCCGGGTCCAGGAGGATAATGGGCGCCAGGGCATTTTCATGCAGCTTCATGGAGGTGATGGTGATGGCCAGCTCCTCGGCACTGCCATATCCCCCGGTATTGACCACAGGCAGGTTGCTCAGTTTCTGGAGATGGTCCTGCCGGGCCAGGCGCAGCCCTTCATTGTATTTGATCAGTCCGTCACAGGTGGTCAAAGGTGCCTGGTGCTCCCCTTCCAGGTCGATGGCAATGCCCACACTCATGATGTTATGCTGCCTGGCCAGGTCATTGGCCTCTTTCATGAGCCCGGGACCCCCGCCGTGGACAATGCCCATTTCATACCCAAGCTGCAGGGCAAGCCTGGAGATCAAATCAATGGTCAGCCGGTTGTCCGCCGCATTGGTATGGGACCCGTAAAACGCAAACCAGTAGCGGACACGGTCGAATCGTTCCTTGTCATCCGGTTCCATGAAACACCCATGGTAGAAACTGTAGAGCTTGTCTGTATCTGAATCATAGCGCAGAAACTCGCACCCGGAATGGTTTGAATGGGTAAGCCGGATCATTTTTTTGACATAATCGTCTGAAAAAGAGGGATTGTTCATCTGGATGAGAAAGGTCCGCAGCCCGCTTGTTTTCAACGCACCCACCACCTCAAGGTCGGGAAAATCCCTGCCGATAAACACCCGGGAGTTCACCCCGCCCAGGGCTGACAATTTTTCCAGGGTGTTTTTAAATTTTCCATTGCTCTGTTCTATTGCCAGTGGAAGATTTTTTCTGAAAGTGGATTCTAAAATGGCATTGCGTATAATCTCCAGCTGGGCCTGGCCAAAAGGGTCCAGGGCTTTGGGAATGGGGATACAATTGGCCTTGTTCAGGATCAGGCCCAGAGAATCTTCATCCATGGCGGAAAACAGATTGGCGATTTCCGCATTGGTGAGAAGATCACTCAGGCGGTACCCGTCTTTGACCTTGGTTTTTTCCAGGGGCACGGTCAAAGGATTTCTGGCCCGGTAAAAACGGATCTTCACCCGGATGTGTTTCAGGGCAACCGGCTCCGTACCAAAATGAAACAGCTCCACCTGGCGGTCTCTGAACGTTCTGAAAGGATCCAGGACCCGGGCCGGCAGATGTTCAATTCCGGCACTATCCGGATCTGTCTGCACATCGATAATACCGTAGATATCGCCAAGAGAAATCTTGATGGCCCCCACAAACAGATCCCCGGGCTTCAGCCAGGTGTTATCGATATCAAAAGACATGCGCGAGCGGATGGAATTCAAGGCGCTGCGCCCTTTTTTGATAACCGCGTTGATACTGGAGGTGTTCATGGCATAGGGTTCAAAACAATATTGGTAGGGCTCCAGTTCCATGGCAACATAATCACATACCTGGCCGGTGGCTGGATCTGTTTCCTGGCGGATATCAAATCCTTCATAATACCCTTTGCCGGTTCTTCTGCCTACAAACAGGCGCTTATGCAGGTAATGGCGGACATCCCTGATCCGCAGTTCCGGATCCATAACCACCAGGCGCCCGATTTCATCGCCCTTTTTAAACAGATCCAGGGCGTTTCCCAGCAGGGGATTCAGATTCTGAAGCTGCGCTTCCACAAAAATATCAGATCCTTCAATCACGGGTGTGCCGCCCGCATCTGTCAGATCTGTTTTAATGCCGATCTGGGTGTTACCACTCCTGCCGGAAAAAATATAAGGCTTTTTTTCCTGGATGGCCCCCCGGATATAATCGGACACAAAGGGAAAATGAAACCGGGCCCCAAGTATATCATTGGGTTTTTTTTGTTTATGCAGTTCCGCAATATACCCGTCAGGGCTGATGATCTGAAATATCTGCATAGATTCTCCTTACAGCAGCAATACCTGCCGGGCTGGTACCAGCGGGCCGGTAAAACAGAAGGCAACCATCTCAGGTTTACGGGACATGCCCCGACATCCCGGTCCCGGGGCCGACACCTGCAGTCCTTTCTTTCCCAGGGTCCGGTATTCCATATCCATTTTCCTTTTCAAGCAAAATTTGTGGGGCCATTTTTGACACAAGAGATTTGCCAAGTCAAGAAATTGTCTGCCGGTACCGGGGGCAGGGACCAATTTTCATACGCAAAATCAGTGCCGGTATCCAGAACAGTTCATCTGCGGGTATGCAATGGCAAGGTAAGCTTTTCAATGTCCAGAAAATGAATGCGGTCCTGGGGAAATCTTGCCGTCCGCCGGTATTTGTCGGATCCTGATTCAAAAAGCACGGCAAGTTTCCCCTGCACCATGACGACACCCTCGGTCATGGGCGGGGCATCAATGGTTCTGACGTGTTGGCGGCAGTCAAGATGCCAGACAGGCACATTTGTTCCGTTTTCAAGCACAAAAAAATCCTTTGGTTTGCGGTAAAAAGGAATGCGGTATACTGACAGGCGGCTGTTGTTTCTTCTTCCGTAAGACTGGCTTAAGATGATGTGTTCCCGGGTAAAAGCCGCTCCCTGCACCTTATCTGGAATGGATATGAAAAAAGAGGGATATATGGTGGCAGCATCACGCATGGTGTTTTTTATGTCATCTGTGTCTTCATTCAGGTGAAAACCGGCTATCAGTGCATGATTGCGGCCGCCACAGGCAACCGGATAGGCATGGGACGGCTTTGTGAGATAACGGGTGCCTTCTGCCCGAAACTCCCCGATATAAAGCGTGCCCTCCGAAGCGGTGGCAAATGAGCAGGCCACTTCAGTGGTCAGGGGGGCGGAAAGAAAAAGTGCATCGTCTGTCTGTGCATTGATTATTTTCTTCAGCAGGAGCCGGTAGATGCCATCTCCTGAGGCTATCCATAAATGTTTTCCGGTTACTGACAGACCGCCCATATGCTCCAGATGGGGACTTCCATCATGGTTGTAAAGCCGCACCACTTTTTTCAACGCCTTGTCCTCCATGGAGATAAGGGTCAGGGCCGCAGTCTGTCTTGTGTACATGTAATTGGATATAACCAGAAGCCCGTGTGCTGCAATATAAGCCTTTCCCTGGGGAACCGCTCCCTGGAACAGGCCGGGAATTATCGCACCCTGCTGGTTTACCATGGAAAGGTATTGTTTGAATTCCTTTGCAGGCAGTTTTTTTGTTTTTCCCATGACCTGCTGCACAATAGGACCAACCCGGGTCTGGTGGGACTGGTTTATTGTCCTCTGGTTCCCGGCACATGAAGCAAAAAGCACCATTGCCATGAAAAGGCGAGCCCCGGCTGTAATCACAGGGCGGTTCATAAACCTGCCCCCGGCACAGAAGCAAAACAGATATTTGTAAAATAAAAAACCATCATAACAAAAAGCGGTGCAAAAAAGTTGTCATCAAGGTGCACCAGAATAAGTTCAGCTGCACAGAGCATCACGGAGGCGAAAAAAACCAGGCCTATCCTGTCAGGCATGATCCAGAAGGTTGAAGCAAAGCTCACCACAACAAATGCCAGGCTTCCTTCAACCGTTTTGCCGTTGAATATGACAATGCTGCCCATATGTTTTCCTGCAAGGGCAGCAGCTGCATCACCGAGCATGAAACCGGTATAAATAACAGCCAGCCACTGAACCGGCATGGATAACCCCACGCAGAAAACCGCATAAGAAAGGGCCAGAGAAGCAAAAAAACAGGTGGACCCGGTAAACCCGCCTTTTTTTTCATGATCCCGTAATATATCATTAAAAAAAAAGGTATAGATTCTGCCCAGAGGCGGCAACTGATTTTTGAACCGGTCCATTAAAATATTCAACAATGCAAATATCACCAACGGGATAACCGCAATGTTTTCCGGTACATGGATCAGGGCCACCGGCACGGCTGCAGCTGCCAGGTGCAATGATTTTCTTTTGATTTCCCCTTTCATGTTCATTTCCGTCTCCAACCGGCCCTGTGCCGGCCCGGCTGTCAAAAAGAATCGGTCCGCCTGTCAAAAATCATGGCCTGAATGTATTTTATGGTATCGGAAAGGTCTTTGTCCATTGGCAGGACCACTTCTTTTTCCCCCTGTTCTTCCTCATACCCGATTTTTTCAATACCCAGGGGCGTAAAAGCGAAAAGCTGCCCTTTATATAGGATCTGGGGGGTTTCATG
>JAWOEP010000088.1:0-11392 GCA_046482705.1 Desulfotignum sp. | reverse complement strand
CACCGTCCCATGTAACTTCCATCTGTTCATCTCCTTGATACCCGCCGCCTGTGGTTAGCGGTGTGACCGGCCCGAGATCGCGATCTGACGGTCCTGTCACACCACTAACCACAGGCGGCTCTTGCTGTTCAAAGGTTCACCTGTCTTGTTCTAGCCAAAGCCTGGCTCTCCGGGATGGCGGTCGCCGGGCTCCGCCCACCACGGGTCAAAAGACAAGAACGGGGGACGACTTAATCCGCAAACGGACACCAGCTGAGAAGCATGACAGCAAAATGGATGGACAGGAACCGGGGCTGCAATCCCCTGTGAAATATGCCTGCCCGAAAAAATGACCATTGAATGGTGAAAGGGTCGATGCTATAGTACCTGCCTGTGAGACATGCTTGAAAACGGGCAATTTATTATCTGAATCACATACGGAGGCACATCGGCAGCATGGGTGAAAAAACAGGCGATCTGGTGGTGCTGGCGGGGAAAACCGCCTATGCACATATACGGAAAAACGGATTGTCGCCGGATGACATCCGTCTGGTGCTCGGGGCTTCGGGCGCTGCCAAATGGCTGGTGCTCCACGGACTGGATACTGCCATATTCTCCCAGTGGTTCAAAGGCCGCAAAGATCCGCTGCTGGTTCTGGGTACCTCCATCGGTGCCTGGAAATTTGCCGCAGCTGCCCGGAAAAATCCAGCCCTGGCCTTTGATGCCCTGAAGCATGCCTATATCCATCAGTATTACCTGGGCCGGGTGACCCCTGCCCAGGTCACCCGTGAATCTAAGCGCATCATGAAAGCCTTTCTTGACCAGACCCGGGTGGATGACATCCTGAACCATCCGTTTATCCGCATCGCTTTCGAAGCGGTCCGGTGCCGGTATATGCTGGCTTCCAGGCATCGGCCGGTCCAGTTGCTGGGTATTCTGGCAGGGGCCGGGGTGAACCGGGTGTCCAGGAATCTGCAGCGGTTGTATCTGGAACGGTTTGTATTTCATCACCCCCAATTTGACACCCGGACCGTGGATTTTTCAGATTTTCCCACCCGGTTTGTACCGCTTGGCAAACAAAATTTTCAGCCGGCCCTGACCGCATCCGGTGCGATTCCCTATGTCATGGAAGGGGTCTCTGATATTCCCGGTGCACCCTCAGGCATGTACAGAGACGGCGGCATCCTGGATTATCACCCCGCTTTTGCCTTGTCTTCGGGCCGGAAAGGGTTCATTCTCTATCCCCATTTTTATTCCTATATCATTCCGGGATGGTTTGACAAAAAAGATGTCAAAAGGCGGGTAAACGGTTCAGCTGCCGACCGGATCATCCTTGTGGCACCGTCTGAGAAATTTGTATCACGCCTTCCCTTTGGACGTATCCCGGACAGAAAAGACTTTACCCGTCTCATGGGGCAGGATGGGGTGCGGGTAAACGCCTGGGAAAAGGCGGTTGACATGAGCCGGGTTCTGGGGGATGCATTTCTTGAGGTCACACACACCGGCTGCATTCAGGATCTGGTCCGCCCCCTGCCGTAAGTGACTGTTCAGGCACGGGACATTGCTGCCAGTATAGCCTGGCAGGCCATGTCCGCACCGCCGGCCCGGGCAGTGACATAGGCCAACGCGTTCTGCCGGCGGATCTGCCTGTCCCCGGGGTGTACCAGATGATGCACCATGGCATCAGCAATCGCTTGCCAGCCGGTTTTTTTTTCCACAAGACCGGTATCAAACACCGCTTTTCCCACCCAGAAAAAATCATCCCAGAAAGGCCCGGTTACCACAGGTGTCCCCTGGAGAAGCGGTTCCATGAAATTCTGTCCCCCGAGGGGAGCAAGGCTGCCGCCCATGAACACCACATCAGCATGGCCAAACGCGCTGCGCATCTCTCCGAACCGGTCCCACAGGATGATGCCGGGACTGCAAAGGGGTGCTGTTATTCGGGAGCGCATGTAATATCGGTGACCGGTTCTGCTGAGCAGGCGTTTCCAGGCGGAGAGCCGGTGCATGTGCCTGGGAAAAATTGCCACCACCTGATCGGGAAATCTGTTAATAATGCGATGGACCATCTGCAGGGCCTGGTTTTCCTCCTGACGGCGGATGGAGGCAAAAATGGACACCGGCAGGGGGCAGGGGAACAGGTCTGTCAGAGAAGATTCTGTTCTTTCCAAAGGCAGGGGACCGATGGATTCAAATTTGATGTTGGGCATGGTGGAAATCTTTGCCCGGGAAAAAACCTTACGGAACCTGTCAGCATCCGGGTCGGAAACAGCCAGGATTTGGTGGGGGCTGACCCGTGACCACAAGGATTTTGTCCATTGGTATCCACGGCTGCTTTTTTTTGACATGCGGCCGTTGACCACCAGTATCTGTGAGCGGTTTTGCCGCAAATAATACAAAAGGGCCGGCCACAGTTCGGTTTCCAGCAGCACCATGGCCCTGGGGCTCACCTGTTTTACCGCTGCCTGTGCCACTTTTGGCATATCAAAGGGAAACCATGCCAGAGATACGGATACATGGGGATGGAAGAATGCCCCGGCCTGTTCTGTTTTCAGGATCTGCATGCCCTGTTCTGTGGTGGTGGTGACCAGCACCGTAACAGGAAAGTCCGGTGTTAGATGCCGGATCAGGCGGACTGCCAGCAAAGCTTCCCCTGCCGAGGCTGCCTGAATCCAGAGATCCGCCTGTGACAGACGGGATGCACAGATCCGCATGGCAAACGAATCAGCCAGTCTCGGGCTTTTTTGCAAAAAAGGCAGCACAGCAGCCCAGAGAATATTGTAAAATACCATAAAATTGGGTATAAAGGCGGACTTTGTCATGGGAACATATGCTCTCATGTTTTTAAATGATTGACAATAGGTCTGGAACCAAAGATAAAGGTTTATGGAGAAAAGACACCCCAGTCTGTCCAGGTCCCGGCGCAAAAAGATACTGGATCTGGTATTTAAATACCGGATACAGCTGATCACAGCAGCCCTGTGCATGGTTGTGGTGGCGGCCGCCAACGGGTCCATGGCATTTCTGGTCAAACCGGTTATAGATGATATTTTTGTGGCCCGGGACAGGGAAATGCTGGTTCTGATTCCGGGACTGGCCGTGCTGGTGTTTCTGCTCAAGGGCATGGGCACATTCGGATCGGAATATCTCATGAACTATATCGGAGAGCGCATCATCCGGTTTTTCAGGGACGCTTTGTATGAAAGGATCACAGACCTGCCCCTGGCCTTTATGCACAAAGAAAAAACAGGGGCGCTCATGTCCAGGATCACCAATGATGTGAACATTGTCAAAGGCATGGTATCCACGGCTGTGATCAATATATTCCGGGATTTTTTTTCCATTATCGCTTTTTTGTTCGTGATCTTCTACCGGGACTGGCAGCTGGCATGCGGTGCCTTTGTTGTCCTGCCCCTGGCCTTTTATCCCATCCTGGTGTTCGGCCGAAGGGTGCGCAGATATTCCACCGGGACCCAGGAAACCATGGCGGAACTCAATTCATTTCTCCATGAAACATTTACCGGCAGCAAGATCATCAAGATTTTCAATCTCCAGACCTTTGAAAAAAAGCGGTTCAGGCAAAAAACCGGCCGCCTGTTCCAGCTGGAGATGAAAAAAGTGATGGTCAAAGCCCTGTCCTCACCGTTCATGGAGTTTTTAGGGGGCCTGGGCATTGCCTTTATCATCTGGTTCGGGGGATTGCGGGTCATTAACGGCACCTCAACGCCGGGCATCTTTTTTTCCTTTTTAACCGCGGTCATGATGCTGTATGACCCGGTGAAAAGAATATCCAAGCTCAACAACATTATCCAGGAAGGGACGGCAGCAGCCTCCCGGATTTTCGATGTACTGGAAGAGGAACAGAGCATAAAAGAAAAGCCCGGCCCCACGGTTCTTAAGGGCAGAACCCTGGATGTGGCATTTGAAGATGTGTGTTTCAGCTATGGTTCTGATGAAGCCCCGGCATTGAAAAACATCTCCCTTACAGCTGCGCCCGGGGAGGTCCTGGCCCTGGTGGGTATGAGCGGCGGGGGTAAGACCAGCCTGGTGAACTTGATTCCCCGGCTCTATGATGTGACCGCCGGCAGGGTGACCGTGGGGGGCATAGATGTCCGGGACCTGTCCATAGACTCGTTGCGGGACCATATTTCCATTGTGACCCAGGAGCCCATTTTGTTCAATGAGACCGTGCGGGACAATATCCGGTACGGCCGCATGGATGCAACCGATGCACAAATAGAGGCAGCTGCTGAATCCGCCTATGCCCATGACTTTATCATTGGGTTTCCCAAGGGGTATGACACCCTGATCGGAGAGCTGGGGTCCCGGCTGTCCGGCGGGGAAAAACAGCGCATATGCATTGCAAGAGCCCTGATCAAGGATGCACCTGTGCTGATTCTGGACGAGGCAACTTCAGCCCTGGATTCCCAGGCGGAACAGGTGGTACAAAAAGCCCTGGAAAACCTTATGAAGGGCAGAACATCTTTTGTCATTGCCCACCGGCTGTCCACCATTGACTATGCCTCACGCATTGTTTTATTGAAAAACGGCACCATTGCAGAGCAGGGAACCCGGGATCAGCTCATGGCGCGCAAAGGGATGTTTTACACCCTGACCACCCTGCAGGCTGCACCAGGTGCCCTGACCTGAATTTTTGAACCGGAAGATGCTATAGTAAAAGGAGGAAAAAATGGGTATTTCCAAAGATCTGCTGGAAATCCTGGTCTGCCCTAAATGCAAGGGGCCCATCAGGGTGACGGAAAAACAGGATGGCCTGGTGTGCGACACCTGCCTGCTTTTGTATGAGATCAAAGATGATATCCCCATCATGCTTGTGGAAGAGGCAAAACCTGTCACCCCATGAGTGTGCCGAAACCACCAGATCCAGCCAAGCTTGTGATGTCGGTTTTCATGAAAGAAAAGCCGTTGTTTTCAGAGGTGTTCGCTTTTCTGGAAACCATTGGCGGGCCTGTGGATCTGATCTCCAGATGGCTGGATTTCAATTATACCGGCTATTACCACAAAGAAATGGGGTCTCCCCTTTTCAGGCGGGTAGTGGCCTTTAAGCCCCTCATGGACCAGGCAAAACTGGCATCTGTCAAACAGGCAACCAATGCAGTGGAAGCGCGGTTCAGCCGTGAAAATCTGCGCCGGATCAACATCGATCCCGGGTATCTGCTGCCGTCCCGGTTTGTTCTGGCCACGGGAAAAGACTATTCCCACAGAATTTATATTGGTGAAGACATATATGCAGACCTGACCCTGATGTATACGCGCCAGGGGTTTGTCCCTTTGGACTGGACCTATCCGGATTATGCCGGCCCTGACATCATCCGGTTTCTGGAACAGGTGAGAGACAAATATATGCGGGATCTTACAGCTGATAAAAGGAACCATTTATGATAAAAAGCATGACCGCTTTTTCAAAAGCCGGTCACACACAGGAAACCATCACAGCAGAAGTGATTGTGCGCTCCTTCAACTCCAGGCACCTGGATTTTAATGTGTACCTGCCCGAGTCCTGCCAGGCATTTGAAGAAGATATCAAAAAGATCATCACCCAGTACCACCAGCGGGGCCGCATGGAAATCCGTATCACTGTTCAGGATGATTCACCGGAACCGGATCAGTTTGCAGTGGATGAGGCAAAGGCCGCAGCCTATTTTCAGGCCCTGCAGCAGGTAGGCAAATGCCTGAACCTTTCAGATGAACCAGGCCTGGACCAGATTCTGTGTGCAAAAAATATTATTGTGCCGGCACCAAAACAGCTGGATCCGCAGCTGCTGTGGCAGGTGGTGTCGGCAGCTGTGGAAAATGCTGCCCGGGAACTGGACCAGATGCGGAAAAAAGAAGGCACCAACCTTTATAAGGACCTGGCAGCCAGACTGGATGCCATTGAAAACCAGATGGTTCTGGTAAAAGACCAGGCAAAAGAGATCCCCGTCGTTTATAAAAAACGGCTGGAGGAGCGGTTGGAAAGGCTGGCACCAGACAAAGAGGGTATTGATCCGGTGCGGCTGGCCCAGGAAGTTGCCATTCTGGCGGATAAAAGTGATGTGTCCGAGGAAATTGTCCGCATATCAAGCCATATTCAGCAGTTCCGGGATGTGATGAAAGCCGACCGGTCCCAGGGGCAGAAGCTGCATTTTCTGATCCAGGAATTCAACCGGGAATTCAACACCATCGGTTCCAAAGCCGGCAATGCACAATTATCTCATATAATAGTGGATTTGAAATCCCGGCTGGAAAAGATCCGGGAACAGGTACAGAATATTGAGTAACGCAATTTTCGGCGGTGATATGCCCAGGGAAGCCGGGGTTGCACAACTAATCAGGCCCGGCCTGGATCTGGCAAGACATATGCGCGCAAATCAGATGATTATCTAAGAGTGGGAAAAATGCTATGGAACAGGTGCTGTTAAATATTGGTTTTGGTAATACAGTCGTGGCTGAACGGGTGGTGGCCATTTTGTCACCCAATTCAAGTCCCATGAAACGTATCAAAGATGAGGCAAGGGATGCACGCTGTCTCATCGATGCCACCCACGGCAGAAAAACCCGGGCCATCATAATCACGGACAGCAACCATGTGATTTTATCAGCCATCCAGGCAGAGACAGTGGCTTCCCGGTTTGCGTCCCTGATAAAAGACGGGGAAGCACAAGAAGAGGAATAAAATGGCCCGAAAAGGACGGTTGTTTGTGATATCTGCCCCATCAGGAGCTGGTAAAACAACACTCATAAAACAGGTTTTGAAAAAATTTTCAGGGGTTTCCTATTCCGTGTCCCATACCACCCGCCCCCCCCGGCCGGGGGAGACCCATGGCAAAGAGTATTTTTTCGTCAATGAATCTGAATTTGTGGATATGATCGATGCAGACCTCTGGCTGGAATGGGCCAGGGTCCATGGCCATTATTACGGCACATCCCGCACCTTTGTGGAAGAACAGCTTGAAAAGGGCAGCACTCTGCTGCTGGACATTGATGTTCAGGGGGCAGCTCAGATCATGGCATCCAGCCTGGATCCGGTATCAATATTCATCATGCCGCCTTCCCTTGAAGAGCTTGGCCGTCGCCTGAAAAACCGTGGCACAGAGGACCCCCGGACCATTGCACGCCGTCTGAGAAATGCCAAAGAAGAGATCAGACAAAAACATATGTTTCAATATGTACTGGTGAATGATGATCTGGAAACCGCATCTGGGCAATTGTGTCACATTTTTGAAAATGAAATGGAAAACAATTGACCAAACATACAGGCAGACAACATACAGGCAGGAAAAACACAGAAATTCTTTTTGGCTTTCACAGTGTGTATGAGGCCCTCAAGGCGAAAAAACGCCGGTTTGATACTGTTTTCATTTCCCAAAGCCGTTCCGGTAAAAGGGGGGATAAAATTGTGTCTCTGGCTGCGGGTGCAGGCCTAAAGGTGGTTGTTACAGATTCCCGGGACTTAGAGGAACTGACCCGGTCAGATATCCACCAGGGCATTGCCGCCAGAACATCAGTATTTCCCGTACACAGGGGATCTGATATCGTGCCCTGGATCAGGAGCCGGCAGTGCCCTTTTCTGGCCCTTGTCCTGGATCAGATCGAAGATCCCCAGAACCTGGGCGCTTTGATCCGTACTGCCCTGTGCACGGGTGTGGACTGCATCATGATTCCCAAAGACCGGTCAGCGCTGCCGACTCCCGCGGTTTCCAGGGCCTCTGCCGGGGCCATGGAACATGCACAGATTTTTATTGTAACCAATACAGGTGCTGCCCTGCGCACCTTGAAGGAAAACCAGGCCTGGACAGCAGGCCTGGATGCCGGGGGTGATACACCCCTGTTTGGGGCTGATCTGACAGGCTGCCTGGCCCTGGTGGTGGGGGGAGAACACAAAGGTATCCGGCCCGGGGTCCGCAAGGAATGTGATTTTCTGGTGTCCATTCCCATTAAAGGTCCTGTGAATTCCCTTAATGCCTCGGTTGCCGGCGGCATGGCCATGTATGAAGCACTGCGCCAGCGTATCAAGAATCCCGGCGGATAATGTTGATAAGGATGTCTCATGCTCCGGGTTTTCACAAATAATAACGGAAAAACTTTTGGCCGGTACCTGACAAAGACTGCCCGGTTCTTTCAGGCACTTGTGTTTCCCCATCTATGTCTGAACTGCCGGATTCTGCTGAATCCGGGGACGGCAGGGCCGTATACCGGCCAGGCATGTTTCTGCAAAAACTGCCTGGCCAGGGGGCTGCCCCTGTTTGCACCGCCTTTCTGCACCCGGTGCGGGCATATGTTTGATACAGGGGAAAACCATCTTTGTGAAACCTGTTTAAAAAGGCTGCCCCAAATAGGCCGGGTGCGGGGGGCCCTTGCATACCAGGGACTTGTGCGGGATATTCTGCCACTTTTTAAATACCAGGCCAGGCTTTCTTTGACCCGGTTTTTTGAGCCGTTGATGTTTGATGCCTTTTCCCGGTTTTTTGAAAATAAAGAGATTCACTGTATATTGCCGATCCCGCTGCATGCCAGAAAGCTGCGTCAGCGTGGCTTTAACCAGTCTTTTCTGCTGGTGCGGGGTTTTGCCGGAACATATTGCAAAATCCATGGGACAAAGCCGTTGTGGGAGGTGGACACAACCGCATTGAAGCGGGTCAGATATACCAGTCCCCAGACCGGATTTGACATTGCAGTGCGCCGCAAAAATTTGAAAAACGCCTTTCAGGTGACAGATCCGGCTGCCGTCAAAGAGCGCAATATTTTGCTGGTGGATGACGTATACACCACCGGCGCTACCTGTGCCGAGGCCGCCCGGGTCCTTCTGGCTGCCGGGGCCAACCGGGTGGATGTGCTGGTACTGGCCCGGGCATAACCCCGGGATAACCGGATGTAATATGATTTTGTTCGGTTGAAATATGCCCCTGGGGGTGCCTTTTGCGTTGGGAAAGAATTATTTGATTTTTTGAATAATGGTTGCCACCACCTGTTCGGCAGTATCTCCGAACAGGTTTTCCACCGGCACCAGGTTGAGGAATTTGTCATCCCATACAATGTTTTCGCTTTCCAGAACCCAGTCCTTCAAACGGGTGTATTTGCCGCCCAGAGCCTTGATTTTCTTGAGCAGGGATACGGATTCAGAGGGCTTGAAATCCACATTCAAAGACAAAATAAATTCAATGATATTGGGGGTGGCCGGGGATGCAGATAATACGGGAATCACCAGGATACTTTTTTTGTCTTTACGGCCTTTACCGATATACACGTTGCCTTCCCGCACAATAATGTGTTTGGTGCCTTTCAGCTGGGGATCGGTTTCCACCCTTGAGGTTTCATTTTTCAGTGCCCCTGTTTTTTCTTTTACATGTATCCGGGTGTCAGGGGTGACTTCTCCTAGAAGGTTGAGTCCCGTCACCTGGTAAAGCAGGCCGCCGTTGATTTTGGCAATGACTTCCTGGAGATTCTTTATGACCAGCACATTTTTATTGGTGATCTGGGAAATCTGGATATCATGAAACCCCAGTTCATCAAACACAAGCCCCTGGAAGGTTTCTTTTATTCTGCTGGTGCCCACAGTTACGGTTTTGGCCTGGTGCTTGATGGCATCCACGGGCCTGGCCATATTGTTGATGGCAAATCCCAGATTTTCAAAAAAAACATTGAGCATATTGGAAGGGGTGCCTTTGGTCATAAAATCAATTTCAAAATCAGACACCGGCAGTCTGCCGGACAGATATTTAAGCAGCAGGGTGATATTGGCCACATTGTCCAGTCCCATGGCAGCCGGGAATGCATTTTCTCTGCGTTTTTTTGAAAACTGGTTATAAAAGGCGGCAATGTGTTCTCTGAATTTTTTTTCCAGGAGGACCTCATATGCATCATGCCCCATGGCGGTGAATTCATCCAGCATTTCCTGGACATCAGCCCGGCACTGGTACATGAATCTGGACCCTTCGTTGATGGCAAGGGCCGCATAATACCCCCAGATATGCCCCACCAGGGTATTGAGTATGGGGGCGAACTGTTCTTTTATCCGGGGTACTTTGAAAACGTCTTTTGCATACAGATCAAACCGGTCTTCTCCCTCGGTGGCAATGACCAGGGGGGTGGCTTTATGGGCATGGAAAATGGCGGTGTCTTTGATAATATCGCCAAGAACGCTTTCCCGTGTACCAGCGGCACATACGATGATCAACGGTTCCGATGACAGGTCGATATGTTTTTTGTCCTCAACAAAATCCGATGAAATGGTTTTATAACACAGTTCAGACAATTTAATGCGGATTTCATCAGCAGAGGTTTTGTTGGCACCCGATCCCACTGTGGCCCAGTAGTTTTTTGTGACTGCCAGGCGGAAGGCGGATTCCCGAATCTGGTCCCGCAGGTTTAAAACAACGCGCATTTTGTCCGGGATGGACAGCATTTCGTGGATCTCTTCAGTGATGAATTCCGGTGACCTGGTCCCGGTAATGGCGGCAATGTGCAGACCCAGAATGGCGCCCGCGGTAATCTGGGAATAAAACGCCTTGGTGGATGCCACCGACATTTCAATGTCTCTGCCCGAACTGGTGTACAGCACCCCGTCCACCTTGAAGGTGAGATCGGAATCTCTCCGGTTGACAATGGCCAGGGTCCTGGCGCCGCAGGAACGGATCATGTCCACGGTTCTGTTGGTATCTGTGGTGGTGCCGGACTGGCTGATGGCTATCACCAGGGTGTTGGCCATGGCAGTGGCAGGATCATCTCCTTCCACCATGCAGAATCCGGAGAGCTCCGAGGATTTCAACGCCCGGATATCAATGTGCCGGTCCCCAAGATACCAGGTGAGCAGGTCAGCACACCCCTGGGCTGCCACCCCGGCAGTGCCCTGGCCGATGAAATAAATTTTCTGCAGTTTTCCTGCGGCAAGTTCTTCCTGGATAGCCCGGGGCATGACCTGGTCTCCCAGCCGGAATTCAAACAAATGGGTGTCCGGATTTTGGGCAAACTTGTTTTCTAATGTTTTTTCCACGGATTCCGGGGCTTCACAGATTTCTTTGAGAAAATAATGGGCAAATTCCTGGCGGTCGATGTCCCTGGAGGTGATCTGGCTGGTCTGCAGGTCCTGTTCCTGAAGGGCGATACTGTCTCCATTGTAATAAAAGGAGCGGATACCCTGGACACCGCCTGAAGAATCCTGGTCCAGAATGGCAATCTGTCCTTTGTCTGTGCCGTTGAGTTTAATGAAATGCGCAGTTTCTTCCACAATACCGTATAGTTCGGAAGCAGCCATGTAGTGGTCAGGGGCAATGCCCACAAAAATGGCCTGACCGCTGCCTTTCTGGGCAAGAAATATTTTGCCGGGTGCCAGGTCTGTGTGCATGGAAATGGCATGGTAGCCTTCAAAATCGCCGACCGCCATCCTGAAGGCTTCTTCAATGTCCGCCCCCTG
>JAWOEP010000120.1:0-12456 GCA_046482705.1 Desulfotignum sp. | reverse complement strand
GGCCCTTGTGGGGCCGGTGAGTTCCCAGGACATGGGCCTGGATATCGGCGGAAGGTCCACTGAACTGGCCACCACCATTCTCGGGGATGCCGGCATTGAGGTCCTGACATCAGAAACCGGCGGTTTTTTTTCCTGTACCCTGGAACTGGACATGGCCACAGGAGAAACCTTCATCACTCCGCCCTGGGAAGAAATGCAGGATATGGTGGGCCAGGTTGTCCGGCCCAAAATGGATGACATTGCCCATACCATTGAAAATCTTCAGCCCATCCCCCAGACCGCCCTTAAAATTCTGCGGATGTTCCAGGACAGACGGGCGGGTATCATGGATATATCCCGGGAATTGTCCAAAGACCAGGTTCTCGGGGCCCAGACCCTGAAACTGTGCAATTCCGCATTGTTTGCAGGCACCGCCCGCATCGACACCCTCAGGGATGCGGTACTGCTTTTAGGGGAAGACGAACTCCTCAAGTCCATTATCACGGCAGCTGTGAACAAATACTACAACCAGATCGGCACCAGCGGGTATTCTCTGTGCAAAGGGGGGCTGTTTTTCCATGCTGTGGGCGTGGCTGCCACCGCAGAAAAACTGGCGGACAAAACCGGGATTATATCCGGAAAACAGGCCTATACCGCAGGGCTGCTGCATGATATCGGCAAGGTGGTGCTGGACCAGTATGTATCAGAAGCCATGCCCCTTTTTTTCAGGGATCTGGTGCAGGAAAAGAAAAATTTTCTCCAGTCTGAAAAAAAACTGCTCGGGATCACCCACTGCCATACCGGGGCCCTGCTGGCCAGGCAGTGGAAATTTCCCAAGGCCCTGTCCCGGGTCATCGCCTTTCACCATGAACCGGAAAAAGCCAGAGACCACACAGACCTGGTCTGCATAGTCTATCTGGCAGACCTGCTCATGGAGCGGTTCAATACCGGCCTGGATTTGGAAAAAATGCAGACCCGCAGTGTGGATGCTGTTATGGAACGTCTGGGATTGAAGGCTTCCGACATCCCGGAGCTGGTGGACACCATTCCCATGCATGCCATAAAAAATCAGGAAATTATAGCCAGGTAGGCCCATGACCACAAAAGACAAGCACCAGCTGCTCAGATCACTTCCCGGTGTTGACCATGTTTTGGAAAAAACCCGACATGATGACCGGTTTGCAGCAGTTCCCAGGTCGGTTGTAAAGACATCCATACAGACGGTGCTGGACCGGCTCCGCCAGGATATCCTTTCAGACAGACAACACACTGCCGACCAGACAGTCCTTTTGTCGGAAACAGCAGCACTGTGCCGGCAGAAACTTGCTCCCAGGCTGGTTTCCCTGATCAACGCCACCGGGGTGGTCCTCCATACCAATCTGGGGCGTGCCCTGCTGTGTGACGATGCCCTGGAAAATATCCAGGCCATTGCTGCCGGCTATTCCAATCTGGAGCTGGATGTTGCCACGGGCAAACGGGGGCTGCGCTACACCGCTGTGGAGGAACTGATCTGTGAACTCACCGGTGCACAGGCAGCCATTGCAGTAAATAACAACGCCGGTGCGGTGCTGCTGGCCCTGAACACCCTGGCCAAAGATACCGAGGTGGTGGTTTCCCGGGGTGAACTGGTGGAGATCGGCGGCTCTTTCCGGGTGCCGGATGTGATGGTAAAAAGCGGGTGCCGCCTCAAGGAGGTGGGCACCACCAACCGAACCCACCTGAAAGACTACAGCAATGCCGTCAGCGAAGGCACCGGTCTTTTCCTCAAGGTGCATGCCTCCAATTACAAAATCGAGGGATTCACCGCCAGCGTGGGACTGGAAGCACTGGCTGCCCTGGGGAAAACCCATGATATCCCGGTGATGGAGGATCTGGGGTCCGGTACTCTGGTGGATTTTTCCGCCTATGGCCTGCCCATGGAGCCGCTGGTGTCTGATTCGGTTGCTTCTGGCGCTGATGTGGTGACCTTCAGCGGGGACAAACTGCTGGGAGGCCCCCAGGCCGGTATTATTGTGGGGAAAAAACAGGCCATTGACCGGATCAAGGCCAATCCCCTGACAAGGGCTCTGCGCATTGACAAGCTGACCCTGGCAGCCCTGGAAGCCACCTTGAAACTGTACCGGGATGAAAAACAGGCTATCAACAAAATCCCCACCCTGCGGATGCTGACCATGTCCTTTGAAGAAACCTGCCGCAGGGCAGCTGCTTTAGAGAAATCCATCCAGGATGCCTGCGGACCCATTGGCGGCATTGCTTCTGCAGACCTGGAATCCCGGCCCGGAGGCGGCTCGTTTCCAGCCCTGCGGCTGCCCACCAGATGCGTTACCCTGAAACCGGAAAATCTGTCCGTGGCTGCCCTGGAGCGCCGCATGCGCCTGTCCTGCCCAGCCATCATTGCCAGAATAGAAAATGACAGGTATGTGATGGACCCCAGGACCCTTCAGCCGGGACAGGAAACCATTATTTCATCAACCCTTAAAACCGTATTGGCTGCAGAATGACACCCAGATTTACATCAAAGGAATTTTCTTTTTTAAAGCCGGATTCAGATGAACATCCCATCCAGGAACCTGACACCTTTTTTTCCGACCTGGTACACACAAAAACCGTTTCCTTTACCGCATTTGAAGAGCGTCTCGCATCAGCCCGGATACCGGAAACCGGTTTTGTGTGTGCTGCAGTCCAGGTGGAGCGTGCCGCATCTGAACAAACCCTGGAAAAGGCCAGAGATATTTTTGAAGCCTGCTTTCATTCTGTGCTGGACAAAAAAAGGGGCATCTGGGAAAGCCTGGGTCCCACGGCATTTGTCCTGGTATTCTGGGACTATGACAACCGGAAAAAAGCCATGGACCTGCTGGAGTCCCTTAAAAGCAAGATTTCCCAGGCCCTTGCCGCAGAACTGACGGTGGGTGTGGCATGGTTTCCGTTCCATGATTTTCTTTGTTCCCAGGTGTTTGCCAATGCCCTCAAAGCCATTGACCATGCCGCATTTTTCGGTCCCGGCCATATGAAGCATTTTGACGGCATCTCCCTGAACATCAGCGGAGACCGGCTCTACCATCTGGGGCAGTATGGTGCAGCCATCCGGGAATATGAAAAGGGATTGCTGCTGGAGCCCGGAAACATCAACCTCATGAACAGCTTAGGGGTATGTTTCGGTGTAACCGGAGATCTGGAAAAAGCCAGACAGTCCTTTACAGATGCCCTGGAGATCAACCCCGGGGAAATCATGGTCATTTACAACCTGGGCCTGGTGCACCAGATCCTGGAGAACACGGACAAGGCTGTTTTTTTTCTGCAGAAAGCCCACGGCATTGACAAAAATGTTTTTGAAGTGGAACTGCTTCTGGGCCACCTGCTGTTCAAGGCCGGAAAATATAACCAGGCCCTGCCCCACCTGGAAACCGCATCCCGGCTGAACCCGGAATCCGGCCTGGCCTTCAGGACACTTGGAGAAATCTTTCTGGAACGTGAAGAACTGGAAAAGGCAGGATCTGCCTTCAATGCTGCCGTCAAACTCAAACCTGCAGACGGCATTGCCCTGTCCGGATATGCCCTGGCCATGGCCCGGAGAAACCGAAATCTGAAAATAGCCCTGACCTTTGCCAAAAAAAGTGTGGCACTGGAACCGGAAAACACCATTTTCCAGGAACGCCTGGAACAGGTGCGGCAATTGACAAAACCATCCCAAAGCCATGGCAGAACCAAAAAATTTGCATAAACCCCGAAAGCATGCCGGGCCAGTAACCGGCACCCGCTTTTGTCTGCCTGCAATTTATCTTTGGCCCTTCCCTTGAAAAACAGCCCGAAACCCCTTATATTGTTTTTTTTACACGACAATTTTCCATGAGGTGTACCATGCCGATTTATGAATATATGTGCAATGCCTGCAAAAAAGAGTTTGAAACCCTTGTTCTGGGCAGCGACACACCAGCCTGCCCCGGCTGTGACAGCAAAAATTTATCACGGCTGCTGTCCACGTGCGGTTTCATATCCAAATCCACAGGGCCTGGCGGAGAAAGCCGGGTCACCACATCCGCAGCCTCTTCTGCATGCGGCAGCTGCACTGCCGGCAGCTGTTCCTCCTGCGGTGTGGGGTAAACCATGACAGATGAGATACGCATCGGCACCCGGGGCAGCCAGCTGGCCCTGTGGCAGGCAGAACATGTCAAACATCTTATCACATCCGCATTCCCGGAAAAACATGTGACCATTGCCGTCATCAAGACCACCGGAGACCGGATCACGGACCGGCCCCTGGCCATGGTGGGCGGCAAAGGGTTGTTTGTCAAGGAGATCGAAACCGCCCTGATCAACAGGGAGATCCACCTGGCTGTCCACAGCATGAAAGACATGCCCGGGGATCTGCCCCCAGGACTGACCATCGGGGCCGTGCCCTGCCGGGAAAACCCCTTTGATGTCCTGATTTCCAGACAGGACCTGGCCCTGGATGATTACCCTCCAGGTGCAAGAATCGGTACATCCAGTCTGCGGCGGGCATCCCAGCTCAAACACCTGCGGCCGGACCTGGAAATGGTTTCCATACGGGGCAACCTGGATACCCGGATGCGCAAACTGGCATCCGGAGAGTACGATGCCATTGTCCTGGCAGCTGCCGGCATGCTGCGCCTGGGCCAGGCAGACAGGATCACCCAGTATCTGGATGATACCGTCATGGTACCGGCTGTGGGACAGGGGGCCTTGTGCATCGAAACCCGGGAAGATGACCGGCAAATGGCCGGTATATTGAAGAACCTGGACCATTTTGAAACCCGCACCTGTGTACAGGGAGAGCGTGCTTTTTTAAAACAGATTGAAGGCTCCTGCCATATCCCGGTGGCCTGTTTCGGCAGAATCCAGGCAGATAAGATACATCTCACCGCAGTGGTGGCATCCGAAGACGGACAAAACCTGGTAAAAAAAGAGATGGTTTCTCCCATGGACATGGTGGAAGACCACGGCAGAAAACTGGCAGTGCATCTCCTTGAAAACGGCGGAAAACAGATTTTGGAGACGATTAACACCCATGACAGATAAACCAGGCAAGGTATATTTAATCGGGGCAGGCCCCGGGGATCCCGGTCTTATAACCCTTAAGGCCAAAACCTGCATAGAGCAGGCAGACGTGGTGGTGTATGATTACCTGGCGGCCCCGTCTCTTCTGGAGTTTGCAAAAAAGGATGCCCAGCTGATTTATGTGGGCAAAAAAGGCGGCGACCACACCCTGACCCAGGACAAAATCAACCAGCTTCTGGTGGACAAAGCGGCCCGGGGACTGCAGGTGGCCCGGCTCAAAGGGGGAGACCCCTTTGTGTTCGGCAGGGGTGCGGAAGAAGCGCAGCAGCTTTTGTCCGCCGGTGCGGCCTATGAAGTGATTCCGGGGGTCACATCCGCCATTTCCGCCCCGGCCTATGCCGGGATTCCCGTAACCCACAGAGACCATACCGCATTTGTTTCTTTTATCACCGGCCATGAAGACCCCACCAAAAAAGATTCCCGCATGCAGTGGGACATATTTGCCAAATCCGACGCCACTCTGGTGTTTCTCATGGGGGTAAAAAACCTGGAAAACATTGTGACCAATCTGGTATCCCACGGCAAACCCGCAGATACGCCCGCGGCCCTGGTGCGCTGGGGCACCACCGCTTTGCAGCAGACCGTCACCGGCACCCTGGACACCATTGTGGAAAAGGTGCGCCAGGCACAATTGAAATCTCCGGCCGTGATTGTGGTGGGCAGCGTGGTCTCATTGCGCAAAGAACTGGCCTGGTTTGACAAAAAGCCCTTGTTCGGCAAAAAGATTGTCATCACCCGGGCCCGGGCCCAGGCATCCGGTCTCAAGGCACAGCTTACCCTTCTGGGTGCCCATTGTATTGAAATCCCCACCATAAGGATCCAGCCGCCCCAAGACAACACGCAGGTCAAAGATGCCATCGCCCGCATTCGGGACTATGACTGGCTGGTTTTCACCTCTGTCAACGGCGTAAAATTTTTCTTTGACACCCTGTTTGACATGGGAAAGGATGTCAGAATCCTGGGACACCTGAAATTTGCCTGCATCGGACCGGTCACAAAGGAACGGCTGGGTGATTTCGGCATTATCAGCGATATCCTGCCGGAAACATTCCGGGCGGAATCGGTTGTAAACGCCTTTTCCCGCACAGATATCCAGGGGAAAAAAGTGCTTTTGCCCCGGGCAAAAAAAGCCCGGACCATCCTGCCGGAAGAACTGACAAAAATGGGGGCAATGGTGGATGAAGTCACTGCTTATGAAACCGTTCTGGACAGTGACAACAAAGACACCCTCACCACCCTGCTGCAAGAAAAACAGATCGATGCCGTCACTTTTACCAGCTCCTCCACTGTGTCCAATTTCATCTCCCTGCTGGATCCGGATCAGGCATTGCAATTATTGAAAGATGTAACCATTGCCAGCATCGGCCCCATCACCTCTGATACAGCCAGGTCTCTGGGGCTGGAACCTTCCATTGAAGCAGATCCCTATACCATTGCCGGCCTGGTGGACAGCCTGGTGGCCCATTTTTCCGCAGCAGGCAGGCCATGATAGCAGGAACCCGTTCCATAAACTATTTGCGGATATCTGTGACAGACCGGTGCAATTTCCGGTGCCGGTATTGCATGCCGGCATCCCCTTTTGCCGTCATCCCCCACCATGAAATCGCCAGGTATGAAGAAATTTTAAAAATCACCCGCCTGGCATGTGAAATGGGCATCACCAAGGTACGGGTTACCGGCGGGGAGCCCTTTGTCAGAAAAGATATTCTTTCTTTTCTGGAACAGCTGTGCCGCATGGATGCCCTGTCCGATATTTCCATCACCACCAACGGGGCCCTGTTGACCCGTGACAAGATACAAAAACTTCTGGACATGGGCATCAAACGCCTCAATTTCAGCCTGGATACCCTGGATCCTGAAAAATTTGCCTTTATTACAGGCAGAAACCGGTTTGACAGGGTATGGGATGCCATCATGGCCGCCCATGACCTGGGCATGACACCCGTAAAAATCAACACCGTGGTGCTCAAAGGCATCAATGACAATGAAATTATTTCCATTGCAGCACTCACCCGCAGATATCCTTTCCATATCCGGTTCATCGAATACATGCCCATGGGCGACTCGCCCATGGAAAAACAGCAGCAAATATTGACAAACGAAATAATGCAGATCCTGGAAACCGGTCTGGGGCGACTCTCCCCCCTTCCCCATAAGGCCTATGATGGCCCGGCCAAAAAATTTCAGTTCAAAGGAGCACCAGGTGTGGTAGGTTTTATTACCCCTATTTCTTCCCATTTCTGCAGTGAATGTAACCGCCTGCGGCTTACCTCCCGGGGATTTTTGCGGCCCTGCCTGCTCAATAATTATGAAAAAGATATTTTAACGCCGATTAGAAACGGCGCAACAGATGCCCGGCTCAAAGAGATCATCCATGGGGCTCTCCAGCACAAACCTTTGTTTCATACCCTGGGAAAAACCAGGCCCCGGGATATCCCCATCAGCCATATGACATCCATTGGCGGATAGTTTTTTTTGGCACAGGCAAAATTTGGAGACCCATAATGGAAATCCCCCCCCATTTGATGGAGCTGCTGAAAGAAAACGAAGAAATTGCTGAAAAATTCAATGAGATTGAAATCAGTATTTTAAATATTCTCAATTTTCAGGATTTCTTGGAAAAACTGCTCTTTGAGATAGGAGACAAATTCTCTCTTCCCTATATATGGATCTGCATCATCACAGAAAGCCCCATTGCCGCCCAGCTTAAAAATCTGGACAATTCAGCGCTGCTCAAAACCGCTACTGCCTTTGTGTCCAGACAGCAGTTTGTGGCAGTGACAAAGAACCGTTTCACCCCCCTGCTGGCCAACACACACCTTGACCGGTATACAGCCCTGGTACCGAAATCGGTGGACTGGGATATCGGCTCCATTGCCATTGCCCCCATCACTCTGGACGGGGATATCGTCGGCAGCATCAACCAGGCAGATCCGGACAAAAACCGGTTTGCCCCGGATATTGACGCCTCTTTGCTGGAGCGTCTGGCTGTAAAGGTGTCTTTGTGCCTCTCAAATGTCACCGCCCATGAACGGCTGCGGTATATGGCATATCATGATCCTTTGACCGGGCTTTTGAACCGGCGGGTCATGGAACGTATCCTGGAACGGGAATTTGTGCGGGCCAGCCGGTATGAGATACAGTTGACCCTGCTGTTTCTGGATCTGGATGACTTTAAAACCATCAATGACACCCATGGCCATGACATGGGAGATAAAGCCCTGTGCCATGTTGCCGGATGCCTGTCCCGGCTCAAAAGAGATTCCGATGTGGTGGCCCGGTTTGCCGGTGATGAATTTGTGGTTATTCTGCCCTCCACCAGCCGGTCCCAGGCAGAGCATTTCATGGACCGGGTGAAAAACATGCTGGCTGCCGCCCCTGTTTCTGGCAATGGCAGCCATTTTTATCTGTCTTTGAGCCATGGTGTCTGCTGCAACCAGGAACCTGGCATCCATTCCGCCAAAACCATGCTCACAATTGCAGACAAATCATTATACCAGGCAAAACTGCTGAAAAAATCGGCTGAAAAGCACTTTTCTTAATAATTCAGGTGTAGTATCCTGAAAAACTTTATTTTGATAAATTGAAACGCCTGAAAATGATATTGCACACCTTGAAATTTAGAAACAAACTGCTGGTTTCCTTTCTGCTCATATTCATCCCCCTTATCATTGCCGGCGGCATCCTGTCCTATTACCAGGTCAAGCAGATTCTGGAAACCAGCATTGAAAAAGAACTGCGCCACACCACCGGGTCCTTGTTCACCCTGGTGGAAACCACCGCCGCCATATCCATCCGCAACCGCCTTGCTGCCATTGCTGAAAAAAACTTTGATCTGACCGAATTTTATTACAGCAAGCACCGGTCCGGCCTGCTCACAAGGCAGGAGGCCATAGAGATTCTTGAAGAGATATTTTTAAACCAGTCCATCGGCATCAGCGGATATATCTATTGTATCAACAGCAACGCAGACGTCATCATCCATCCCGATTACCAGGTGAAGGGCAGTAACGTTTCAGAATTTGAATTTATAAAGCAGCAGCTGAAGATCAAAGACGGGTATCTGGAATATGACTGGAAAAACCCCGGAGAGCCAAAAGCGCGTCCCAAAGCCCTGTACATGACCTACTACAAACCCCTTGACTGGATCATTTCCGTGTCTGCCTACCGCAACGAGTTCAGCCACCTGGTGGATATCGATGATTTCAAAAAACCGGTGCAGTCTTTTAAATCAGGGGAATCCGGGTATGCTTACATCCTTGATAAAAACGGAAAAGCCCTCATCCATCCCTCTTTTACGGGAATCAACCTGGCAAAGGACCTGGACCAGCCTGGGGATTTCTTAAGAGAGATGCTGACCCGGGATGCCGGCAAACTGAGATATTTCTGGAAAAATCCGGGGGATGCAAAACCCCGGGAAAAACAGGTGATATTCAAACATCTGCCCCGGTTCAACTGGATCATCGGATCCACCAGCTATATGGAAGAGGTATATGCGCCTTTGCACACCTTTAACAAACTGCTGGGAATCACGCTATTGCTGGTTGTGGGTGCGGGTATCATTTTGATCTTTTTTGTGAGCCGCTCTATCACCCGTCCCCTGGACCTGTTAGTAGAAAAACTCAAAGCCGGGACCCGGGGAGATTTTACCGTGCGCATGGACCATGAGTCCCCTGACGAAATTGGACAGCTGGCCGGGCATTTCAACTCTTTTATGGCACAGCTGGAGAACAACCATACCCAGATGGAGAAACAGATCCGAAAAAACAAGGCTGCCCAGGCAGCGCTGAAGGAAAATGAACTGCAGCTCAGGGGACTGTTTGACCAGTCCTTCCAGTACACCGGTATCTTATCCCCGTCCGGTGTTCTGGAAAAGGTCAACCAGAGTGCCCTGAAAATGGGAGGTTTCACAGTATCGGATGTACTGTTCAAACCGGTCTGGGAAACACCCTGGTGGCCCCCCGGTGCTGCCGGACAACTCAAGCTGCACTTCCGGCAGGCAATGGATGGCAGGCTTGTCCGGTTTGAAACCACCAACCTGTCCCATGACCATGGGATCAGGAATGTGGATATATCCATCAAACCGGTGAAAAATGCGGCAGGACAAATCGAATTTCTGATTCTGGAAGGGCGGGATATCACCGATCTGAAGCATGCAGAAGCTGACAGGCGCAAACTTGCCGTCCAACTGGAAAAAGCCCAGAAAATGGAAGCCATAGGCACTTTGGCAGGCGGCATTGCCCATGATTTCAACAATATCCTTTCCAGCATCTTCGGATATACCCAGCTGGCCCAGATGAACCTTGTCTCCCCTGAAAAAGCCAGAAACCATCTGGACCAGGTATTGAAGGGTGCCCAGCGGGCAGCGGCACTGGTCCAGCAGATTTTGACCTTCAGCCGTCAGACCGAATACCAGAAGAAACCTTTGAAAATCCATCTCATCATTAAAGAATCCCTCAAACTGCTCAGATCTTCCATTCCCTCCACCATTGATATCCAGACTGATATCACCTCCCGGCCCATGGTTCTGGCGGATCCCACCCAGATGCACCAGGTAATCATGAACCTGTGCACCAATGCCTACCATGCCATGACAGCAGGGGGCGGGACCCTGACCGTTATTCTGGAAAATCAATACCTGGACCACAAACAGCTCCCTGTGGAAAAAACTGTTGTGCCTGGAGAATTCATGAAGCTCACAGTCAGGGATACTGGCTGCGGCATGGATGAAAAAACCCTTGCCAAGGCATTTGATCCCTATTTTACCACCAAAGAGATAGGCAGGGGCACAGGCTTTGGTCTTGCCCTGGTCCAGGCGATTGTGGCTGAACACAAGGGGTTTGTTACAGCGGTAAGCCAGCCGGGAAAGGGTTCTGCCTTTTGTGTGTATCTTCCCCTGGTGGAATCCAATCCTGAATTCCAGGTTCCTGAAAAACCCGTTCAAATGGTCGGAGGAACCGAAACCATCATGGTTGTAGATGATGAAGAAGATATCCGGCATATGACCCGGGAACTGCTGGGAAACCTGGGCTATACGGTAAAGACCTGTGAAGACGGGCTGACGGCATTGTCGGTTTTTCAAAAAGCGCCGTCAGAGGTGGACCTGGTCATCACGGATATGACCATGCCCCATATGACCGGAGAGGAACTGGCCGCCCGCTTGATTCAGATCAGACAAGACATCCCTGTAATCCTGTGTACCGGTTACAGTGAACAGCTCTCAGAAAAGCAGGCCCTGGATATCGGTATTGCCCGTTACATGTTAAAACCAATCCAGAATCCGGATATGGTGGACATGGTACGAAAAGTTCTGGATCACAAAACATAGACCGCAACAGGTCAGACACGGCCTGCACCAAAAACGCAACAGCCCCCCTGAAAACAATTCAGGGGGGCTGAGGCATTTCATCTACCGGAATGCCGGGCTTTATTGCCTGGCAACATCCCGGATTAATCTAAAATCAGTTCTATCTGAACCATGGGGGCAACATCCCCTTTTCTCGGTCCCAGTTTGGTAATTCTGGTATACCCACCCTGGCGTGAAGCAAACTTTTCCGACATTTCGTCGAAAAGTGTATGTACAACATCTTTTTCCCGTATCACTGCCAGGGCCTGCCGTCTTGCATGCAGATCACCTCTTTTGGCCAGCGTGACCATGTTATCGGCAATTTTTCTCAAGCCTTTGGCTTTGGCTTCTGTGGTTTTGATGCTGGTGTGCTTGAACAGGGAAGTCACCATGTTTCTAAACATTGCCTTTCGATGGCTTGAGGTTCTGTTCAGTTTTAATACGGATTTTCTATGTTTCATGGCGGTTTATTCTCCTTCCTGATTATTCTCTTCTTCCGGCGGTTCAAATCCCTCAAGATCCATCCCCAGGGAAAGGTCCATGGAAGCCAGGACTTCTTTTATTTCATTCAAGGATTTTCTGCCAAAATTCTTGGTTTTGAGCATTTCACTGTCTGTTTTCTGGACCAGCTGGTAAATGGTATGAATTCTGGCATTCTTAAGACAATTGGAGCTGCGCACAGACAATTCCAGTTCATCCACGGACCGGTAAATATTTTCATTGAATTTTCCATCTGCGTCTTCACCATTTTCTTCGTCGTAATCCGGCTCTTTTTCCTCATCAAAATTGATAAAGGGATTCATCTGCTCTTTGAGAATCTTGGCAGCATAGGCAACGGCATTTTCCGGCATAACACTGCCGTCAGTCCACACTTCCAGGGTGAGCTTGTCATAATCGGTTTTCTGACCGATCCGGGATGTACCCACCACATATTTAACGCGTTTAATGGGGGAAAACACTGAATCTATGGGGATGGTGCCGATGGGGGCATCATCATCCTTGTTGGCGGATGCCAGGGAATATCCCTTCCCTGTTTTCACCACCATGGTCATGTT
>JAWOEP010000053.1:0-20364 GCA_046482705.1 Desulfotignum sp. | reverse complement strand
CTGTCCATAAAGTACTATTTACTGCATTTCGACAAGCTCAATGTGGCACATTTCGACATATCATTTGATTCGGAATTGATGCTGGTGAAAGCAAACCAATACCCGTTGAATATGTGGGTTCCCAATCCATATTTCCTGGGATTTGCAAACCGCAAACCAGGAGTGCAAAAATCAGAGGTTATCATGGTCAGCCGCCTGGACGGGGCTGATGACACAATTGTCAGGCGTATCATTGATGACAGCATACAAGCTGAGACAGAAGGTCTGAGAGGGTCTGCATACTTTGATGCGCGGTGGCAATATCCAGGAGATAAAGAGGTGGGCGGATATGGCCTGTATGACCGGTCCATTCACAGGGCAGCACAAAAGGTGGCAGATAAAACACCGATGGGTGTGGTTCTCAATGATACCAAAGCATTGTTCCAGAAAGGCGAAAGCCCTGATACCGCTCTTTACTGTGGGTGGTACAGCCTGGCAAAATATGTTGATGCCTTTGTGTGGCAGAAAGGGTCTGTGGGGGATCACATTGCCAGCTCGGAATGTGCCACCCTGAAAAACCGGAACAGCCAGGTCTGGTGTAAAAAAATGCTGGACAACGGTGTTGCTGCGACCATTGGACCGGTGGGAGAGCCATATGTCCAGGCCTTTCCTTTACCGGAAATTTTTTTTGATTTCCTTGTGGAAGGGTATTTGACCCTGGCGGAATCCTATCTGGTGAGCTTGCCCTATCTATCCTGGAAAATGGTTCTGGTGGGAGATCCCCTCTACCGGGTGAATATAAAATAGATGGATAATTTTGCCCTGCATTAAAAATGAATCATGCCTTGATCTTTTTTTGGTCATTTGACCATTATTGTCTTGACAAACTCAGATGGCGTGATAAATTATGGTCAAATGACCAAAAAGGAGAGGTCCATGCCGCGGCCCAAAAGACCCAGATGTATAGGCGTTCCACCGGTGGTGACCGAATTCCGGCCCCGGGGGAGTGGCGCAACCGGAGAGGTGATATTGTCCTTTGAAGAATTTGAGGCTGTGCGCCTTATTGATTATGACGGTCTGGACCAGGGGGAGGCAGCGGCGATTATGAACGTTTCCCGGCAGACAGTGGGCAGGATTCTGAGGGCCGGGCGGTTCAAGCTGTCCAAAACAATTGTGGAATCATGCCGCCTGAAACTGTCAGGCGGATGTTATAAAATAGACGAAAACAGGTCTGGCCGTGGCCGGCACCGCCGTGGCAGAGGCAAGGGCTGCAGCGGGGCCGGCCGCGGCAGATACAACCCATAACATAAGATAAAAGGAGACATTACCATGCCAGGATTTAACAGAAGAGGACCAGACAACCAGGGACCCATGACAGGCGGCGGACGCGGTATCTGCACAGGTGCTGTAGATCCTGTCCAGGGGGTTGGCAGAGATTATCCCGTATTTGGCAGAGGATGGGGCAGAGGATGGGGCCCAAGAGGCTTTGGCGGCAGGGGATTCCGCCGTACAAGCCCGTTGCGGACAGCCCCGGATATCAGTAATGACCTGCAGGAGCGTGCAAAATGGCTGGAGACGGAATTGGCAACTGTAAAGCAGCAGTTAAGTGACCTGTCTTGATCCAGTTTTCCCTGTAATGGCAAAACCAAAACCAGCGGAAGCTTTGTAAAAAGAAAGCCCTGTTTAAAAAAATCACCGGCAAGCCTAAAGTTTTGTAGTGTAAAGTTACAAAATCAAAGGCCCCGGTGGTTTTGGTCCCAAATTGAGTATTTTGAGAAGAAGAGAATAATTTTTTACAAATGCTGTGTAAACCGGCATTTTGCTTAACTTGTCTTTCCTGCTGTGGTATAGGGTCAGGCTGTGGTATAAAATCACATTGGTGAAATACAAAACCCATTGCCAGGCAGGAAAAACAGACATGACATACAATATTGCAATCAACGGATACGGCCGCATTGGCCGGTGCGTGGTCCGGGCCTTATACGAATCAGAGCGGTTTTACAAGATGCTTCATCTTTCAGCCATCAATGAACTTGCCTGTTCCGACACCATTTTTCATCTCACACGGCATGATTCCACCCATGGCCGGTTTCCTGTAAAGGTTGAAAAAAAAGGAACAAAAATGGCCATCGGCACCGATGTCATTCACCTGTTCCAGGAAAAAAATATTGTCAACCTGCCCTGGAAGGATCTGGCAGTGGATGTGGTCCTGGACTGCACCGGGGTTTACAATGACCGGGAATCCGCCGAACTGCATCTGCTGTCCGGGGCCGGAAAGGTAATTTATTCCCACCCTGCCAAAGATGAAATGGATGCCACCATTGTTTACGGGGTTAACCACCACACCCTTAAAAAAGATCACACCATTATTTCCAATGCATCCTGCACCACCAACTGCCTCATTCCCATTCTGCATGTACTGGATTCCCATCTGGAAATTGAAAGCGGGGTGACCACCACCATTCATTCAGCCATGCATGACCAGCCGGTGATTGATGCATATAACAAGGATCTGCGCAAAACACGCTCTGCTCTGCAATCCATTATCCCGGTTTCCACCTCACTTGCAAAAGGAATTGCCCGGATTCTGCCCCGCATGGCCAACAGGTTTGAGACCCTTGCCATCCGGGTTCCTACTATCAATGTGTCCATCATGGATATCACGGTGTCAGTGAATAAAAAGACAGATGTTGATGCGGTAAATGCCCTGCTGATCCATGCCGCTGCAACCAGCCTGTCCGGCATTCTCGGGGTGAGTGATGAGCAGCTGGTTTCCTGTGATTTCAATCATGACCCCAGATCGGCCATCATTGACCTGTCCCAGACCCGGGTGTCAGGCAGTCACTTGATCAAGATCCAGGCCTGGTTTGACAATGAGTGGGCATACGCCAACAGGATGCTGGATACCACCATTGCTGCGCTGGATGCCTGAATCCGGAAGGGTGCCCGCCATGCATCCAGGGCTTTTTTTGGCTCTTTATTTTTCCAGGGCCATCAGTTTTCCGGTGATGGTTTTGACCGCTTCAGGGATGTTTCGGGGATCATTGAAAGGGCGTGTGCCGTCCCGGTCCGCCTGAACAATTTCATCCATTTCCGGTAAAAATCCCAGGATCTCATAATCTGGCATGCTGTCTTTAATCAATTTTTTGTCCTGTTCAGACCGCAGCCGGTTGCCCAGGATCAGGATTTTTTTAATGCCGATATCCTGTCCCAGTTTCCGGATTCTGTCCGCTGCCACCCGGCTGCGCTTGCCGGGATTCACCACCACCACCAGGGCATCGACGGATCCGGAAGTGGCCCTTCCCAGATGTTCCACTCCCGCTTCCATATCCATGACCACCACTTCGTTGCGGGCCAGGACCAGATGGTTCATCAGGGCCTTTAAAATCGTACTTTCAGGGCAGATACAACCCGAACCTCCCTGTTGCACGGTTCCCATCACAAGCAGCTTTACCCTGTCTTTTTCCAGGGAAAACCTGTCCGGAATATCATCCACTTTGGGGTTGAGGGTGAAAAAACCCCCCATGGTACCGGGCGTGGCACCGGTACGTTCGGCAATGAGATCCGATAATTGTGCCACAGGGGTTATGGGCCTGGTTTCATCAATGCCTAGAGCCGCAGCCAGGTTGGCAACCGGATCAGCATCTATGGCAATCACGCTGGTTTCTTTATCAAGGGCTGCTAATGTTCTGGCGATGAGTGCCGTGATGGTGGTTTTTCCCACCCCGCCTTTACCGCCGAATGCCAGTTTCAAACTCATAAAATTGTTCTCCAAATCAAGGTTCACCCCAGAGGCTTGAGGATATGTCCTGCTTCATCCATAATAAATACCCGGTGGCCGGCTTTTTTTGCCGTATCAATGATGTCTTCTTCAATGGCTGCGTGAATGTCGTATTTTTCCTTGAACAAATCCTTGGGCAGCAGTTGAAAACATGATTTTGCATCCTGCTTGGTCTTGAATGCCGGCAGAAATTTTTCGTTGGTTTTTTCATCACTGAATCCCAATATTTTCTCGGATGCAGTTTCGGGATTCTGAACAATCACGTAGTACCAGTTGTCTGCAGTATTTATATTTTCCATATGGCCAGTCCGTTTTGTTAAGGGTTTATATCATATGAATATAAGTGCAAATTGCAGAAAATAAAGGGAAGACAACAAAGATAATTCAATGCGCAGGCGATTCAGGACTGCTTCAGTGCCTTCGGGGATGGATACCAGCCACTCACTCAAATTGTCAGAATTCATGGTATTGTAACCAGACATCCACCTGTCAGGATGGACATTCGTAAAGTAAGGGATTGAAATGACAAAGCCCCTGAAAATTTAGTAACAGGGGCTTTGTAGAAAAAACAAAAGATTGAAAAACTATATTTCAAGCCATGAATCAGAGTAAAGGGTTTCCCCCATGATGACTTTGTAGGTTTTGACATAATCTGCCATTTCCTTGTCCAGGCTTGCAATATCGGGCTTATTGCCGTCCATCATGCCCCAGATCAGATCCACGATATCCTGACGTTGACCTTTGGCAATGGCGGTCAATTGTTTGTCCAGCGGATCTGAAATGACTGATTTCATGCCGTTTTTCCAGAGCATGACCATGTAAGTCTGGTTCAAGATAGGCCGTAAATGTTCGGGCGGGCCATTAGAGATGTTGGACAACCCGCAGGTGGATTTGGCGCCCGGGGCAATTTCTTCTAACATCATCTGGAAATCAAGCAGGCTCATGAGCTGCTGCTGCTGAATATTCACCGGCGTGACAATCCCGTCCACCCAGATTTTTTCATTGGGGATTCCGGCTTCATTGGCAAAATAGATCAGTTCCACCGCAAGGGCGGCCCGTTCATTTTCATCCCTGGGCAGTCCTTCGGGTCCCCACATCAGGGCAACAAAGTCCGCTTCATACTGGGCTGCCAGGGGTACCATTTTTTCGTACCGTTCCGGTCTGGCCATGATGGAGTTGATAATGTGGGGGGCATCGGCTGGTTTGCACACCTTGAGGCCGGCCTCAATGGCATCGATATTGGATGAGTCCAGCAAAAGCGGCATGCCGGGGACAGCTTCCTGGACTACATTAACCACCCAGGGCATCAGTTCCGTACCGAATTTTTTGGCAGGTCCCAGGTTGATGTCGATGTAGTCCATGCCCAGTTCTTTCTGGCGCAGTGCCTCTTCCTGAATGGGCTCAGGATTGCGCTTGGCCGGATCAGGCTCCTTGAACTCTTTTCCGATGACCCGGGAAATGACATTCAGGCTTTCACCAAATAGAATCATGTTTTCCATGTTCATATCCTTTTATTTTTGTAAGATTGACATTTTAAGGTTGACAGGGGATAAAAGCCGGGACAAGCCACTGCCTGCCCCGGCCCTGGTTTTATTTTCTTGCTTTGAGAAAGGCAGGCAGATGGGGTGCTTCCCTGGGACCCACCGTAATGGTCCAGCCGGGCAGCTCTTCTTCAATATCCCCGGCAATGGCAGCTGCATAACCCGGGATGATCAGTTCCGTATGTTTGACTTTGTCCATGATGCCGCATTTTTTCACGAACAGACCCACATCATCGCCGCCGAATTTACCGGCAGCCCACGCTGTAAGAACAGACAGGCCTTCGGAATCCTTGATGAGCAGCCATGCCGGCACCTTGCTGGCCTCGATTTCACCGGACACGATAAAATAGGTCAAGGCAAAGTTGGTGGTGACCAGCACCGGTGAATTCTCGTCCGGGTTGTTGATTTCAAATATACCTTCCGTAACCGTCATGGGCCGCTGGGGATCGGTGAAGATATTGAGCCGTTCCAGCAGCAGCGGGAACAGCGACTCTGTGGTAAAATCCGATAATACCACAATGCCGCCGTATTTTGCCACGAACATGGCCGCGATAAGCGTTTCCATATCCTGGTTGGAAGCCATTTCACAGGGAAAGGTGATGGTGGGGAACCCCAGGGCCTTGTTGCCGGCTTTGAGCGCTGCACGGCGGATGGCCACCTGATCTTCCAGGGCCTGTTTGATTTCCCGGGATCCAGGATCAATGACCAGATCCTTAAGGCCCATTCCTGTCAGTTTTTCTGTCAGCGGGATCAATGCTTCCACTGAGTCTGCTTTCACCGCCAGTGGCAGGTCTGCTTCTTTGGCCAGGGCGCCGAATTCATCTGCATTGGATTCAGTGGCCGCGTAAAGCAAGGGCCGTTTGAATCCTGCCGCTTCAATACCCGCTTTCATCACGGCGGCATCTTCTGTCATAAGCACCAGGTTGAATTCTGATTCTGCGGCGATTTTTTTGGCCACAGCAGCAAACGCGTCAGCACCTTTGCCCGCATCCTTTACCACCAGTAGTTCCGGCCGCAGGTTCAGGCCCACTCTTTCATACTGGAATGCATTATAGGTTTTCAAGGTGTTGTCAAGGGCTGCAAGATCTGTATCAGATGCCACAGTGGCTGCCAGAACCGTGGGATTGAAAAAGGTTTTTTCATGCCTGTACAGCACGGTTTCACCGCCGGTGGCGGTTTTTCTGACCCCTTTTCCCAGGGCCACGGGACGGATGGGCGGAGCGGACGCTTCCGCCAGTTGTTCTTTTGCCTCATCAGACACATAGGGGCACGCGTCCAGCTCTGCCTTGCCTGATGCCAGGTTCATTGCAAATGCAAGACAGGTGGGAACCCCGCACTCCTTGCAATTGGTCTTGGGAAGGAGTTTGAATATCTGTATACCGGTTAATGCCATGTTAGTCTCCTTAAAATTTTATACAACCATATATGGTCAAGACGGGGCAGATTGATATCTGGTGGAATACTGCCCCGTCTTTGTATTTAGTGTCTATCCCACTATGGGGTCCATATTCAGGGCCGGGTGGCCTTTTTCCTGGAGAAAGGGAAGGATCTCCTCTTCTGTTATGCCGACGGTTTCATCGGCGATCTTGTCAAACAGATCCGGCACACCCATTTCCTCGCCTCTGGCAACGATTCTGTCCTTGAGCTCTTCCTTGAGCATCTTGGGCATCCAGACCATCCGCAACAGCCCGCCGTCTCCAACGATAAATTTACCCTGGGTGATGTTGTGTTTGGAATGGCCCACAAATCCGGGAGAAGATGCCCCGCCGCCCATGACACCGGCCAGGGTGGTGAACTTCATGCCGCAGGGGGTTTCTCCTGAGTAGTCACGGCCAACGGTCATTACCCCGTTGCAGGACGGCAGCAGGGCTGCGATACATTCGCAGCACCCGCAGGTGGTCATGGGATCATGTACCATGGAGTAAAAGTTGTAATGGGTAACCGCACCCCTGGAGGCCTTGTATACGAATTCATTCACCCCTTTCCACTGTCCCAGCTTGGGATCCAGGCATTCGCCCTTTTCTATGGGCTGGTTGGGGCCGGTGGGATTGATTTCAAAGGATGCCTTGCAGTCCATCCAGTTGTAGGCACCGCACAGACCGGTTCTTTCCGGGGATACAGAGCATACATGGCTGGGCGCAAAGGACTGGCACAGGGTACAGGAATAATAGGTCTCCACATCTTCATCCCGCATGGTGTCCACCCGGGCATCCCGCGCCAGATAGTTTTCTCTGGCGGTATCGGTCATCTTGTCCACATCTTCTTTTTTGGTGTACAGGGTGACCTGGACCTTGTCCATGATCTTGCCGAAATCCTGGTGGAATTTGGCATGGAGAACCGCGCCGATATCCTTGAGGGTAAATCCCTTTTCAATGGCTGCCTTGGAGATCCGCACCCAGGAGATATCCCGCTGTCCGATATGCATGATACCCTGGATATAGTTGATCAGATGATGGATCTGACGCTCCATGATGGGTTCGAAATCATCCTGGAACTCTCTGCCTGCAATCTGGACAAAAATGCCCAGGGGAAAGGTGCCCCCTTCTTTGATCTCGGTGATATCCGGACCGATCACCTCCACTTTGCCGTCTTCAATTGCATTCATGTCCGCCATTTTTACCAGTTCGGTACACTGGGTCTTGCCCCCGCCACACTGGGCATACAGGTCCGCGCCCCGTACACGCTCTCCTTCATAGGCCGGTCCGAATGCGCAGGGAATGTCGATTTCAGATACCTGGACCTTGAGTCCTCTGACTTCAACGGATCTTTGGACCATGTCTTCATGGGCCACAGGTGCCACCACATGCTCGTAGGTACAGATACCAGTGGGCAGAATTTCGGGAATTTCGGTGTCTGCAATGGTGGGAAAGCCCCAGTTGACACATCCGGCTGCTGCCACACCCCACTCGGTTCCCACATCCCCTAACGCATTGACAAAGGCAAATACACGTTCTTTGTTGTATTTGAGGATGGTTTTAAAATCACCCGGCTTCACACCGCCGAAGGCCATGGCGGCCCGGTTGGCAAACCCAAGGGCAAATACGGCAGAGGAGATGTCCGGACCAAAGGGAACGATACGGGTATTCCAGCCGATCTGCATGCCGGCATCCAGGCACTGCTGGATCAGGGTTTTGCCGTTGTGGTTGGCAGCACAGAAAATATACAGAGAACGTTTTTGGTAGTCTTCCACGATCATCTTGGCGATCTCTTTGTTGGGTGCGGCACCCACCATGGCGGCAAAACCAGGCGCAGACCCGTCCACAAACTCAACCCCGCGTTTTCTCAGGATGGTATCATCGGCAGCCCCTACCCAGATTTTGCCGTTTTCAATGTCCGGGTCTTCCTGGGCAATATAGAAATCGGGCTCATAGAGATAGCGCAGGGCTTCTTTGACTTCATAGGAAATGATACCTGCCATGCCGGCGTCAAGTAGTGGCCCCAGGTACGGAAGCCAGTTTCGCAGTTTGATATGGGGGGGTAACAGGCCCCTGGCAAATTCCATGGGCTTTTTCAGATCTTCCAGGGTTTCACATTTCAGCCCGGTCAGAGAATAGATGACCGGCAGGAAATACGCTGTGTTGGGAAATCCCACTTTTGTACTGGCATCATAGGTCTGAAGTGCTCTTTCAAGTTCACCTTCCACCTGTGCAACCACTTTGTAGCCACCCTGAATGGCAGCAAATGCGATTAATTTAGACATATTTTTTCTTTCCTCCTTCGTTGAGGATTTATGGTAATTATTCTGTTCACTTTTGTTGTGTCACGCATCCTGATTTTGCTTGTTTTGATCAGGCTTCCAGTTGCTGACGGTCGGCCATATCCATCAATACGCGTTCCCTTGCCTTGTCAATACCCAGTGCTTTTCTTTTCTTGTCAATGTGGGCAATCATGAGGCGTGCATGCTTAATAGGATCTATTTCAAGATCCCATTTGCCGCCGTAGATATTTTCCATTTCTTTGGAAATATAATCATGGAACACCGGCGCTCCGGAGGTCGGCAAAGTGACACCAAATACGGTATATACGCCGGATGCAACAAAATAGTGACCAATGGAAATGGCTTTTTCACTCATCCATTCCGGCGCACTTCCTGCAGCAGGCAGATCACATATATCGTTGCCCAGTCCGCCGGCCTTGACCACTTCGGTCGCGGCAAGGAGGATCCGGCTGTTATCTACACAGGATCCCAAATGAAGTACCGGTGGAATCCCCACGGTTTCGCAGATTTCAGCAAGCCCCGGTCCACAGTGCACGGCCGCAGATTCAGGCGTCAGCAGTCCTTCCATGGCGCAGGCGATCGCATTACATCCGGTGGTCAGAACGATGACATCGTTTTTGATCAGTTCCTTGACTACCCGGATATGACCGTCATTGTGCTTGGTTCTGGCATTGTTGCAGCCAACCACACCGGCAATACCACGAATACGTCCGTTGATGATATTGTCATTGAGGGTATAGTAAGTGCCACGGAAGCTTCCACCCAGGTGATATTGAATGGATTCAACACCAAAACCCGCAATCTGCTGGGTTTTATATGGCGGGATCATGACATCGGCACCCCGGTTGGCAAAATTATCTATCGCCAGTTTGACAATACGTTTGGCATCTTCCAGGGCATGGTGTTCATCAAATTCGATATGGATAACATTGTCTTGTTCCATTTTTGCAATGGGATGGGTGGTGATGAGTTTGGTATGAAAGCACTTGGCGACATTGGCGAGATTCTGCATGATGCACTGGATATCCACCACCATGGCATCACAGGCCCCGGTAATGATCGCCAGTTCCTGCTGCAGGAATGTGGCTGCTGTCGGAATACCGTGCCTCTGGAGCATTTCATTGGCTGTACAGCAGATACCGCCCAGCTGTATACCGGCCGCCCCTTTTTCTTTGGCATAGTTGACCATCTCTTCGGATTGGGCGACGGCAACAATGATCTCAGAAAGAATCGGCTCATGTCCGTGGACAATAATATTGACATGGTCTTGTTTCATGATCCCCAGATTGGCTTCGGACTGAAGGGGATATGGTGTGCCGAAAAGTACATCCTGGAGATCGGTGGCCAGCATGGAACCGCCCCAGCCATCCGCCAGTGCCGCCCGGGTTCCCTGTTTCATGAGGTTCTTGTAATCCTGGTCAACCCCCATGTGGGTCCGGTGCATGATTTCAACAATCTCCCTGTCAATGTTTCTGGGAAGCACCCCTTGTTTTTTCCATTTTTCATACAGGGTTTTGGGTGCGCGTTTCAAATATAAAATTTCACCTTCTGGTTTTCCCCATTCTCTGAGGGCAACATCGGCAACTTCAAGGGCAATTTCATCCAGATCTCTGTCTTTTGTTTCCCCGTCGACCTCAACGGTTGTTGCAACGCCCAGATCAGGGGCAATGTCCAGCAGCTTTTGGGTGTCTTTTATCTTGTAAGCTTCTGTTTCTTTCCTGGCAGCCGACATGAACACTTCTGCCACACAACGACCATGGTCGGAATGTGCAGATGCACCACCTGCAATCATCCTGATGAAGTTTCTGGCAGCAATGGTGTTGGGTGTGGCACCGCAAAGGCCTTTTCTGGTATCTTCTCCTTCAATACCCCCCTTGGGTAATGGAAGCCTGCAAGGTCCCATTGAGCAATTCTTACAGCAAATACCCTGGATACCGATGGCACAGGGTTTCATGCTGAAGGCTCTGTCAAAAACCGTATCAATTCCTAAACTTTGCGCGCGGGCCTGCAATTCCTGGGTTCCCAAGTCTATGGAGACTTCTTGCGGATCAGCCAGTTTGGGTTCTTTTTTTGATTTAGCAACACTCGCTTTTTTATTTTCTACCATGAGAGGTTCCTCCTCCTGTTAATTTGGTAATTAGTGTAATGTTACATCAATTTTGATGTCTTTATACTTTGCCTCTTCTATGCGTTCTATCAAGGCTTTCTAAAATTTTTTCCAGATCTGTTTTTTGAAATTTTGCTGCTGTCTTGGGAACGGTAGATTCGGGGGCCGCAGTCCTTGCAGCCGCTGCTTTTTCTTTTTCAGCAGCCCGTTTTTCTCTGATAGCCTGTTCCTCGGCTTCCCGCTTGGCTGCGGCATCTTGTTGTGCCTTCTTTTCTGCGTCGGCTTTTGCCTTTGCATCGGCTTCCGCTTTTGCCTTGGCATCAGCTTCCGCTTTTACCTTGGCATCAGCATCCGCTTTTGCTTTTGCTTCAGCATCCGCTTTTGCCCTGGCCTCGGCATCTGCCGCAGCTTTTGCTTCCGCTTCTGGATCTTTGGCAGGGGGCGCTTCCTTGGCTGCAGATTCAGGGGAAGCTTCTGTTTTGGGAGCCGGGGCTGGTTTGGCTGCGGCTTTTGGAGCGGCAGGTTTTGTTTCCTCCTTTTTGGCCGGGGCCGCTTTTTTAGCCGGGGCTTTCTTTTCTTCTTCTTTAATGGTCAGATCAGGTTCCGGTGCCATGGCGGCAAAATCAATGTCCACATCATCCAGCTGCTTGGCAATGGGGGCCACATCCGTGGCAGAGCCGCCATCAGAAGCCAGGTCGATGAAAGCTTTGACCAGTTTGATGGATTCCGGGTGGCGCATCATCAGGATACTGGAGCCTGCCATAAGGTAGGCAACCGCACCCACCGCTTCCATGAGAATGGCCCGGCGTTCAGGATCACCCAGTTCAGGTGCTTCCTCAACAGGCTGCTTTGCTTCCTTGCATTTCCATACCTCATTGCCCAGATTGTTGATCATGGGGTTCTGAAGTTTGTCATCCCCCTGGGTCATGGCTGCCTGGGTCAAACGTTCCATGACCGAGTAGGAATATTCCAGGCCGTATCCCAGGCCCCCTGTGGTGGGATCCACAATCACCTTGTCCAGGGAAACCCCCAGGTTTTCCAGCAGGATGTTCACCTGTTTGGCCAGGTTGACGTCAATGGGGGAGGATGAAATGATGGTGTGTCCATACCCCATGGCAGCAGCCCCGATCGCCTTGTGGTTTTTTTCCTCCACAGGTCCCAGAACCAGATTGTGCCCGTCACACACTTCACTGATTTTTTTGAGGACATCAGCATCCTTGGCCGGCACAGCACATCCCCATACAATCAGGGGTACATCAATGGCCTCACTGACTTTTTTGACAGTCTGGGCCGCCTCATCCGGGCCGACATCCTTGTCATTGGGGTCGATACTTTTGAGCTGCAGCACAATGGCGCGGGCATTGTATTCATTCACACATTTTTTGGCCCACGCCACCGGATCACCCAGCACATCCTTGAAAGGTGCTTTGGCAGCTTCAGGCCAGTCTTCAGGCTCCATGTCCCAGATTTCCATGGCAATGACGGGTTTGTTGGGCATCTCACCTTCAAACCGGTAAAACGGATAACTGGTCTGACCGCCGACGGTAAGTGCAGTATCACCTTTTCCAATGGTGATGCCTTTGATGGCGCCGGCATATGTTTCTTTGGTTATTTCAAATCCCACGTCTACCTCCTAGTGTTAAATAAGTTTATGAGTTGAGAGGGGTTAAGATTAAAACGGCATGACACTATAATAAAAGGATAAATGGAAACGGGAATGACGAATTTACATGCCTGGCTGTTAACTTTGCGTCGTCTGCCCATTCACCACACCCTGGATTACAGGTTAATAATATTGATAACAGCATATGATTTATAATTTGTACCATTTTTTGTCAATAGATGAGTGAATTTATTAAACCGGGCTGAAGGATATTGAATTTCTTTTTATTTTGAATAGTTATTCTTTTTGAAAATTTTGGTGAATTCTTATGAATCGGATTTAATTTATAAATTTAAATCGTATGTGCGAAAATTTATACAGCCGTATTTATATGCCAAAAAAGCGTGAATTTTGCAATAATTTACTTTATTTTTTTAATTTTTTTAATTTTTTGAGAAAAATATTGATTTTTCCATGAGAAAAAATAATTATATTCCGGGTTTTCAGGAATGGGGAGCGGATTTTTTTTGTCTTGGAACCGGGTTGTGTTTTATGCAAAAACTGCGTGCCTGGTTCCATATTATGCTGGAAAAATGCACTTTAATAAAGTATCACGGTGTGAAAACTATTGATTTTTTGCGTTTATTTATATAGTAGGTACACTAACGGGCAGCCATATCACCAGGCCACTGGTAACAATAAGCGTAACGCTTTGTTTTATATGTTTTTTTTATCACCGGCTCGTTCAGAGTCCAAATCAACAAAGGAGTAAACCATGGCACTAGATCCAACCAAACACAAGGATTGGGAAATTGCGCAGGATGCTGAAAAATCCATGCTGAAAATTTATGAAATCGCTGAAAAACTGGGATTGACTGAAGAAGAACTGCTGCCCCAGGGCCATTACATCGGCAAGATTGATTTCAAAAAAGTGATGGAACGTCTGAAAGACAAACCCAATGGTAAATACATTGATGTTACCGCTATTTCCCCCACTCCTCTGGGAGAAGGAAAATCCACTTCCTCCATGGGCCTTGTCCAAGGTCTGGGAAAGCTTGGCAAAAATGTATGTGCCGCCATCCGTCAGCCTTCCGGCGGGCCCACCATGAACATTAAGGGGTCTGCTGCAGGGGGCGGTCTGGCCCAGTGTATTCCCTTAACCCCGTTTTCTCTGGGCTTTACCGGTGATATCAATGCCATCATGAATGCCCACAACCTGGCCATGGTGGCCCTGACTTCCCGGATGCAGCATGAAAGAAACTACACCGACGAGCAGCTGGAGCGGCTTTCCGGCATGAAACGCCTGGACATTGATCCCACCAACGTAGAAATGGGCTGGGTCATTGATTTTTGCTGCCAGGCATTGAGAAACATCATCATCGGCATTGATGGTGTCAACGGTAAAGCTGACGGGTTCATGATGCGGTCCAAGTTCGGTATTGCCGTGTCATCCGAGGTCATGGCCATCCTGTCCCTGGCAAATGACCTCAAGGACATGCGTGAAAGAATGGGCAAGATTGTTGTGGCCTACAACAAAAAAGGCAAACCCGTAACCACGGAAGACCTTCAGGTGGCCGGGGCCATGACAGCCTGGATGGTGGATGCACTGAATCCGTCTTTGATGCAGACCCTCGAGGGCCAGCCGGTTATTGTTCATGCAGGTCCCTTTGCCAACATTGCCATCGGGCAAAGCTCCATCATCGCTGACAAGGTAGGCCTGAAGCTGGCAGATTACCATGTGACCGAATCCGGATTTGGCGCAGATATCGGATTTGAAAAATTCTGGAATCTCAAATGCCGTTATTCCGGTCTCAAACCTGACTGTGCAGTGGTGGTTGCCACCATCCGTGCCCTTAAATGTCATGGTGGTGCACCGGTGCCTGTGCCGGGCAAACCCATGCCGGAAGAATATTCCACTGAAAATGTTGAATGGGTTGCCAAGGGCTGCGATAATCTCATTCATCATATCAAGAACGTCAGAAAAGCAGGTATTTCTCCGGTTGTCTGCATCAATGCCTTTTACACTGACACTGATGCGGAAATTGCCAAGGTCCGGGAACTGTGTGAGGCGGAAGGTGCCAGGGTGGCCCTGTCCCGTCACTGGGAACTGGGCGGAGATGGTGCCATTGAATTTGCTGAAACCGTTGTGGAGGCCTGTGAAGAAAAAACAGAATTTAAATTCCTTTATGAACTGGATATGCCCATCAAACAGAGAATCGAGCTCATTGCCAAAGAGGTGTACGGGGCTGACGGGGTTGATTATTCAGCTGAAGCGGAAAAATCGCTTGCCAGAATCCAGGCCGATCCTGAACTTGCCGGCCTGGGCATGTGCATGGTGAAAACCCATTTGTCTCTGTCTGACAATCCTGCCCTCAAAGGTGTGCCAAAAGGCTGGAGACTGACCATCCGTGAGGTTCTGACCTATGGCGGTGCCGGGTTCATCGTTCCTGTGGCAGGGGCCATCAGCCTCATGCCGGGTACCGGCTCCAACCCGGCATTCAAACGGGTTGATGTGGATGTGGAAACCGGCAAGGTCGAAGGTGTGTTCTAAGACGGGCAACCCGCAGCCCAGTTGCCCTGCCTCATTTCCTTGTTTTTCAAACAGATACTGAGGCTTAGGGCACTAATCCCGTGTGCACAGGTTAAATGTACACAGGTCAAACCAAATCCCGTAACCGGTGTTTTTGCAGAGTTTCAGGCTAGGGCCGGTTGCGGGTCAACCCTTATGAATGTTTGGAGAAAAAAATATGACAGCGCAAATTATCAGCGGAACTGAGATCAGAAAGGCTATCCTCGGGGAAATCAAAGAGGAAGTCGATCAGATGAAACAAAATCACGGCAAGGTGCCCGGTCTTGTGACCATCCTTGTGGGGTCCAGCCCGGCATCCATCAGCTATGTAACCCTTAAGGTGAAAACAGCCATAAGCCTGGGATTCCATGAAATCCAGGATGATCAGCCGGAAGATATTTCTGAAAAAGACCTGCTGGCATTGATTGATAAATATAACAATGATCCTGATATCCATGGTATCCTGGTGCAGCTGCCCCTGCCCAAACACATTGATGACAAAAAAGTGCTCAATGCCATCAATCCGGACAAGGATGTGGATGCATTTCATCCGGTGAATGTGGGCCGGCTGATGATCGGTGGAGACGAGGTCAAATTTCTGCCCTGCACCCCGGCCGGTATCCAGGAAATGATTGTACGTTCGGGCACGGAGACCTCGGGTGCGGAAGTTGTGGTGGTGGGCCGTTCCAATATCGTGGGTAAACCCATTGCCATGATGATGGCCCAGAAAGGGGTGGGAGCCAACGCCACCGTGACCATTGTTCATACCCGGACCAAAGATCTTGCCAGCCACTGCAAACGCGCGGATATCCTTATTGTGGCAGCCGGGGTGCCGGATCTGGTGAAACCCGAATGGATCAAACCCGGTGCCACGGTCATTGATGTGGGGGTCAACCGGGTGGGCATGAATGAAAAAACCGGTAAAGCCATTCTTAAAGGGGATGTGGATTATGATGCAGCCAAGGAAATCGCCGGTAAAATTACCCCGGTACCCGGTGGTGTTGGCCCCATGACCATTGCCATGCTGATGAAAAATACCTTGAGGTCGGCCAAGTTGAGCCTTGGTATAAATTGATCTACAGGGTTATCTTGTAACCGTGTTTCGGGGTCAGGCTTGAAAAGGAAATAATGCATGCCTGACCCCGTCTTTGTTTTTGCCCAGTGTCATGTAAGTTGCTTTTGAAAAAGGGGAATCATGGATAAACTTGACGCAATTTTTGCACCGGAAACAATTGCTGTTGTTGGTGCCTCAACCCAGAAGGGGAAGGTGGGTCACGATATTTTTGCCAATATTCTTTCCGGTGGATATAAAGGCACCCTGTATCCGGTGAACCCCAAAGCCAGGTCTGTTCTCAGTGTAAAGTGCTATACCACTATCACCAATATTCCGGATCCCATCGATCTGGCCATGATTATCCTCCCGCCCAAAGCTGCTCTGGCATCTGTACAGGAGTGTATTGCCAAAGGGGTGAAAGGCATTGTAATCGTATCTGCCGGTTTCAAGGAAGTGGGGGGAGAAGGCGCAGGTATTGAAAAACAGATAAAATCCTTGTGTACCGATGCCGGGGTCCGGCTGGTGGGACCCAACTGCCTTGGGGTTATAAATCCCTCTCCAAAAGTTTCATTGAATGCCAGTTTTTCTTCCCGTATGCCTGCACCGGGCAATGTTTCCTTTATTTCCCAGAGTGGTGCATTGTGCACGGCTGTGCTGGATTATGCAGCCGACAAGGGGTTTGGATTTTCCAAATTCATTTCCATCGGCAACAAGGCGGATGTGGACGAACTGGACCTGCTGCGCTACTACCACAAGGACCCGGATACGGATGTGGTCATGATTTACATGGAAGAGCTGAGCCGCAGTGCAGAAGAGTTCATCACGGAAGTTCGGAAAATGACTTCCGGCACCAACCCCACCCATGTTATCGCTATCAAGTCAGGCTCCTCTGCTGCCGGTGCAAGGGCGGCCGCCTCCCACACTGGGGCACTGGCAGGATCAGATGTGATTTATGACGGGTTGTTCACCATGTCCGGTATTTTGCGGTGCAAGACCGTGAACCAGCTTTTTGATTACGCCCAGGCCTTTGCTGCCAATAAATACCCCACAGGGGATCGGGTTGCCATTGTCACCAATGCCGGGGGTCCCGGTATCATGGCCACAGACATGAGTGAACAGTCCGGATTAAGACTGGCACAATTTTCCGAAGAAACCATAACGGAATTAAAAAAATATCTGCCGGTCACAGCCAATTTTCATAATCCTGTGGATGTCATCGGGGATGCGGCAAAGGACCGGTATGAGAACACCCTGGCAACCGTGCTCGCGGACCGGGGCGTGGACGCGGTACTCATCATTCTCACTCCCCAGTCCATGACCGATGCCATTGGTACAGCCGAGGCCATTGTCAGGATAGCCCAAAATACCATTAAGCCGATTTTGTGTGCTTTCATGGGTATTGTGGACGTGTCTGACGGGGTTAAGCTGCTCCAGGCCCACAAAGTGCCGGTGTATCAGTTTCCAGAGAGTGCTGCCAGGTCCCTTGGGGCTTTGCGGGAAGGAATGAAATGGCTTTTCAGGAAAATTCTTCCCCAGTATAATCTGGTGTATGATAAAGAAAAAGCCGGAAAAATTATCCAGGAATACCTGTCCCAGGGCCGGCATGTTCTCGGGGAACTGGACGGCAATGAAATCCTGAAATGCTATGGATTCAACATTCTCCCCATGGCCCTGGCCAAAACAGCAGCCCAGGCCAGAGATATCGCCCGGGACCTGGGATATCCCGTGGTCATGAAGATCGTTTCTCCCCAGATCCTGCACAAGTCCGATGCCGGCGGAGTCCGGGTAAGACTGGAGAATGACCGGGATGTTGAAACTGCGTTTACAGACATTATGGAAAATGCGGGGAAATATGATCCGGATGCCCAGCTGGAAGGGGTGCTGGTGCAGCAGATGGCGCCTGCCGGCAAAGAGGTGATCCTGGGCGTGACCCGGGATCCGGTGTTCGGTCATGCCGTCATGTTCGGGCTGGGGGGGATTTTTGTGGAAGTCTATAAGGATGTGGCTTTCCGTTTGTCGCCCATGGGCCGGAATGTGGCCAGACGGATGGTTAAGAGTATTAAAGGATATCCTATTCTTAAGGGATTGCGCGGGGAATCAGCATCCGACATTGAGGAGATTGAAAAAAACATTGTGTCTTTAAAAGCACTTGTGGATGATCACCCCATGATCAGAGAGCTGGACATCAATCCGCTTTTTGTCCATGAAACAGGTAAGAAAACAACCGTGGCTGATATTATTATCCGGCTTGATGACAAAGCACAAACGCAGTAAAGGAGATTTAGACCATGCCCGAAGGAAACGGTTTTATCATGCAGACAGTAAAATCAGCAACAGAAAATAAAACCAGCAGGAAAGACGCTTTTCCCAAGGTTGATTTTTCAAGCTTTATTCTTTCCATTTATTCCTCCGGACTGGTACAGCTGGGAAAAGTGGAAGATCCTTCCACAGGACAGATCCAGAAAAATCTGATCATGGCCAAACATACCATTGATATGATGGCCATGCTTTCGGAAAAAACCCGGGGAAATCTGAACAAGGATGAAGAAAATCTGCTGCGGGCACTTCTCAGTGAAATACGCCTGGCCTATGTTGAGGCAAGCGCTTGATACAAAACCGGTCATCCCCGGCAAAGATAAACCTTTTTTTGCATATCACCGGCAGGCGCGCTGACGGGTTTCATGAGCTTTTTTCCCTGATGACAAAAATCAGGCTGGCAGATGATATGGCATTTACATTTCAGGGACGGGATATCCAGGTGACCTGTGATCATCCTGGTGTGCCGGAAGGCAAAACCAATCTGGCACATAAGGCGGCAGCGGTATTTTTTTCATCCTGTGAAAACCTGGCAGAACCAATACCCATGGCCGGGGTGTTGATTCATATACGCAAGCACATTCCAGTGGGCGGAGGCCTGGGTGGCGGCAGCAGTAATGCTGCCACTGTTCTTAAAGTACTCAATGAGCGGTACGGGTTTCCCTTTTCTTTGGAGGCGCTTTTAAAGATGGGACTTGAAATCGGGGCGGATGTGCCTTTTTTCCTTTTTGGCGGACCTGCCCTGGCAACCGGGGTGGGGGAAAAACTTATCAGGGCCCCGGATTTGGACCTTACATACCTGGTACTTTGTAATCCCGGTATTTCCGTACCCACGGCAAGGGTGTTTCAGGAACATGATTTTTGTTTGACAACCCCTGAGAAATATACTATAAAATCTGTTTCGGATGCTCTGCTGCAAGGAGAGGGGATTGATATCCGGCAGTATCTGCATAATGATCTGGAAGGATCAACATTCAGGCTGTATCCGGAAATCAGGTCCACAAAAGAAGAGATGGAGCGGTTGCTGCAAAGACCTGTGACCATGTCCGGCAGTGGCAGTACTCTTTTTGTGCTTTTTTCAGGGTGGAAAAATGCGAAGCAGGGGTATGAATGCCTTTGCAGGCGATGGCCTGATAAAGACAAACATTTTTTTTTAACCATGTTGCAGAATGGATAAAACAACAGATGGTAAATGTACTGGGGCGTCGTCAAGTGGCAAGACACAGGGTTTTGATCCCTGCATTCAGAGGTTCGAATCCTCTCGCCCCAGCCATATATTTGTGACTTCATAAAAAAAGAGATATGCTATGAGCGGGTTGTCAATTTTTGCAGGAAATTCAAACCCCCTGCTGGGTGACAGAATTTCTGAATATCTTGCAAAACCCTTGGGGAAATTGAAGGTCAATCGTTTCAGTGACGGAGAAATCCAGGTTGAAATACTGGAAAATGTTCGAAAGCAGGAAATTTTTGTGATCCAGTCTACCTGCAAGCCGGTGAATGATCACCTGGTGGAGCTGCTGCTTCTGATTGATGCGTTCAAACGTTCTTCTGCCAGTCGCATTACCCCTGTTATTCCGCTTAAGGGGCTTGAGTATGTAGGTCCTAAAATGGCTGATATGGTTCGTGAAGCTACCAAACTGGCTGTAGATAAAAAAATACTTGTGCACTGTTGGCGTGGCAGAATGCGAAGTTCCAG